>NZ_CP136521.1:300000-600000 GCF_032814565.1 Hwangdonia lutea | reverse complement strand
TGGTACAATAAACGCGATCACGACCAAGATGGATTGTGTGAATACGGCTCAACAGATGGTACTTTAATTGCCGCCAAATGGGAAAGCGGTATGGACAATGCCATTCGTTTCGATGATGCTAAAATTCTAAAAAATAGCGAAGGCGCTTATTCCCTAAACCAAGAAAGTGTCGATTTAAACGCATATTTGTATGCTGAAAAACTATATTTAAGCCAATTGGCTAAAGTGATACATAATTTAGATGACACTAAAAAATATAAAGAAGAAGCCAAACTTTTAAAAGACAAAATCCAACAACAATTTTATGATAAAGAAGACGGTTGGTTTTACGATACGAATTTAGAAGGCACCACTTTTATTAAAGGTGAAGGTAGCGAAGGTTGGACCGCCCTTTGGGCAAACGCCGCAACACAAGAACAAGCCAATGCCGTAAAAAACAAAATGATGAATCCTGAAAAATTTTATACAAAAGTACCTTTTCAAACCATGAGTGCAGACCATGAAAGATTCGACCCATTAGAAGGTTATTGGCGAGGCCCGAATTGGTTGGATCAGGCTTATTTTGGTGTAAAGGGTTTGCGAAATTATGGGTTTCATGCCGAGGCAGACCAAGCTACAATTCAAATTATTAAAGGTGCTGAAGGCATTTTAGGAAAAGGACAATCCATTCGCGAAAATTATCACCCATTAACGGGAGAAGGCTTAAATGCCCAAAATTTTAGTTGGAGTGCCGCCCACCTAATCATGTTATTACAAAACGATTAAATGAACTACGATACTTTAAAAATATCAAATCAACAAGCCGAAGATATACTCTTCAAACTGTTTCAAATCCAAGGGAAAGCGTCGGTGTTACCTGGTGAAGTCGATTTTAATTTTAGAATTAAAGTTGATAATTCAGAAGGCTATATTTTAAAAATATCACGACCCAACGAAAATGTAGATTACCTCGATTTTCAACAAAAATTATTGCAGTTTGTTGAAGAAAACGGGCAAAATCTCATTACGCCAAAAGTGATATGCGATAGCGATGGGAAGGCTATTTCTGAAATTACAGACGATTTTGGAAATAAGCGTAAAGTGCGCTTGTTAAGCTGGATTTCTGGCAGGGTTTGGAGCGCTGTAAATCCGCAATTAAACGATTTACGCTTTAGTTTAGGCGAACAATGCGGGCGGTTAACCAAAGCTTTACAAGGCTTTGAGCACCCCGAAGCACATCGCCAATTTGAATGGGATGTCGCACAATCACTTTGGACAAAAGCCCATGTAAATTTGTTTAAAAATGAAGAAAAAGAAATTGTTCAATATTTTCAAAATTCATTTCAAAAACATGAAGCGTCTTATTCAAAATTAAGAAAAGGTGTTGTTCATAATGACGCTAACGACAATAATGTGATTGTTTCTTCAGATTTGATACAACCTAAAGTTCAAGCCGCGATTGATTACGGCGATGCCATACATACCCAAATAATTAACGATGTTGCCATTGCTTGTGCTTATGCCATAATGCATCATAACGATCCGTTGGAGGCGGCCTTACCCATTGTAAAAGGCTATCATTCTACTTTCGCTTTACAAGAAAAAGAGTTGATGCACTTGTATAATGCGATTGCGATGCGATTGGTAATTTCGGTCACCAAATCGGCCATTAATAAAATTGAAGAACCCAATAACAAATACCTTTTAATCAGCGAAAAACCGGCTTGGGAAGTTCTTAAAAAATGGCGAAATATTAGCGCAGACTTTGCTTATTTCAGTTTTAGAAATGTTTGTGGACGGGACGCACATCCCAACGAAGACGATTTTAAAATATGGGCATCAAAACAAGATTATAAGTTAACGGATTTGTTTCCATACATTGATAAAAATGAGGTGCTTGAATTAGATTTAAGTGTATCCAGCAAATGGGTGGGGCACCAAAAAGACTTTAGTGATTTAGATGTATTTCAGTTTAAAATCAATCAACTACAAAAGAAAAATCCTCATAAAATTATTGCTGGTGGCTATTTGGAGCCACGGCCGTTGTACACCTCAAATACCTATGATAAAATAGGGAATTATGGTAAGGAAAGCAGAACAATTCATTTGGGTGTTGATTTTTGGCTTCCGGAACATACGGCTGTTCACGCCTTGTTTGATGGCGAAGTGGTATTGGCTGTGGATGATTCGGGAGAAAAGGAATATGGCGGATTGGTTGTTTTAAAACACAAGGCAGAAAAATTAGAATTTTACACGCTATATGGGCATTTGTCGGTTGCTAGTGCTACTAAAAACAAAGCAGGTGATATAATTAAAAAAGGTGAAAAAATTGGAGCATTGGGAAATGCGGAAGAAAACGGAAACTGGGTGGCACATCTTCATTTTCAACTGATGCTTTCACTTTTGGATTATATAAGCGATTTTCCCGGAGTAGCCTATTTTAACCAAATTGAGGTTTGGAAAAGCATTTGTCCAAATCCAAATTTACTGTTCAAATCTGAAACGCTTCAAAATCAAATGGAGACTTCAAACGACGATTTAATCTCTTACCGAAAACAACATTTAGGCAAAAGTTTAAGCCTTCAATATAAAGTGCCAATTAAAACGGTGCGTGGTGCGGGCCAATATTTAGTGGATCAATTCGGGCGTAAATATTTAGATACGGTAAATAATGTAGCGCATGTGGGGCATGAAAAATACGAAGTGGTAAAAGCCGGACAAGAACAAATGGCGTTAATCAATACCAATTCACGCTATTTACACGACAATATTAATGATTTAGCAAAAGAATTGATTGAAACATTACCACCGGAACTTAGCGTGCTTCATTTTGTGAATTCTGGTAGTGAGGCCAACGAATTAGCCATTCGAATGGTAAAAGCTTATACGGGTGAACGCGATGTCATTGCTTCCGAGGTGGGTTATCACGGAAACACCAATATGTGTATTGATATAAGCTCTTATAAGTTTGATGGAAAGGGTGGGAGCGGCGCACCAGAACATACCCATGTTTTCCCGTTGCCAGATGCTTTTAGAGGAAAATATAGAGGTAAGCATAGTGCCGAAAAATACGCCGAAGAGGTTAAAAAGCAAATCGATATTGTTCATAAAAAAGGAAGAGGTGTCGCTGCCTTTATTATTGAACCCATAATAAGTTGTGGCGGTCAAATAGAATTACCCCAAGGGTTTTTGGCCAAAGCTTACAAACATGTTAGGGCAGCAGGCGGACTTTGTATTTCAGATGAAGTGCAAGTGGGGTGTGGCAGAATGGGAAAAACATTTTGGGGATTTCAATTGCACAACGTTGTTCCGGATATTGTAACTATTGGCAAACCCTTAGGCAATGGACACCCCGTTGCAGCAGTGGCCTGTACGCCCGAGGTGGCTGAAAAATTCGCCAACGGTATGGAGTACTTCAATACGTTTGGTGGCAACCCCGTTTCTTGTGCCATTGCAACCGAGGTTTTACGAACCGTAAAGCGAGAGAAATTACAGGAAAACGCTTTAAATATCGGGACATATTTAAAAGAAGAACTGAATATGTTAGCTCGAGAGTTTCCTATTATTGGAGATGTACGCGGACTAGGGTTGTTTTTGGGGATTGAACTTGTTGATTCAAATATGAATCCTTTGGCAGCACAAACCGATTATTTAGCTAACAGAATGAAAGACCACGGTATTTTAATGAGTACCGATGGACCAGATCACAATGTGCTAAAAATTAAACCTCCCATGGTTTTTACAAAAGAGAACGCTGAGGAATTAATCTTTTATTTAAGAAAAATATTTGCAGAAGATTTTATGCAATTTTAAAAATATACGAATGAGATTTAAACGATTAAGTATTATCATTGTTTGTGCTGCGCTAGGTTGTACAAAAGCACCATTGTTAGAGGTTTCAGAACAAAAATTTCATAATAATCATACAGTATTTGAAGATAATAAACTGGTGCCTAGAGCCACTTTTTTCGGTTTTGAATCGGCAGATATTACAGTCAATCAAAAATCAAAACGATTTTTAAACTTAAATGGACCATGGAAATTTAATTGGGTAAAAGACCCTAAAAAAAGACCAACAACATTTCAAAATATAGATTTCAATGATGCCGATTGGAACACCATTACGGTACCAGCCAATTGGGAAGTGGAGGGTTACGGCCATCCTATTTATTTAGACGAACGCTATCCCTTTACCACCACATGGCCAGATGCCCCAACAGAGTACAATCCGGTGGGAACCTACAGAAAAGAAATAAATTTAAACGCTTCATTTTTATCAGAAGATGTTATCCTGCACTTTGCAGGTGCTAAATCTGCCATGTACGTTTATGTAAACGGTGAATATGTTGGCTATTCCCAAGGCAGTAAGACACCTGCCGAATTTAATATTACCAAATATTTAAAAGCAGGTAAAAACCTGTTGGCTTTACAAATGTTCCGTTGGAGCGATGCCAGCTATTTGGAAAGTCAAGATATGTTGCGCATGAGCGGTATTGAGCGCGATGTGTATTTGTACACACAGCCTAAAGTATCGGTTTCAGATTATCACGCTTACACAAATTTAGATGAAGATTATACCCATGGTATTTTTAAAAATACGGTTTCAATTGTTAATCATTCTGAAGAAGATGTAAAAAGAAAAATAACGATTGAAATCCTTGACGGACAAAATATAAAGCACACAGACTCTAAAGTGCTTGAAATTCCTGCCAATGAAAGTATTCAATTTTCTTCAGAAAGCAACATTGAAAATGTTAAAAAATGGTCTGCAGAACAACCAAACTTATACACCCTTAAAATAGCTTTAGAAGATGAAGCCAATACAAAAAACAATCAATATATCACAAGACATATAGGCTTTAAAAGCGTAGAAATAAAAAACGCCCAAGTTTTAATTAACGGCAAAGCGATTTACATTAGAGGTGTTAATAGGCATGAAACCGACCCTTTTACGGGGCATGTTATTTCTCGGAAATCTATGGAAAAAGATATTCAATTAATGAAGCAAAACAACATTAATGCAGTGCGCTCATCACATTACCCCAACGACCCATATTGGTTGGAGCTATGCGATAAATACGGCTTGTATGTTGTAAACGAAGCCAATATTGAAAGTCACCCATTGGCCATAAAGGAAAACACCCAAATTGGTAACGAAATGAGTTGGTTGCCGGCACATGAAATGCGCACCAAACGTATGTTTTATCGCGACAGAAATCACGCTTCAATCTATTCGTGGTCTTTGGGCAACGAGGCAGGAAAAGGCGAGGTTTTTAGAACCACTTACAAGTGGTTAAAAGCACATGACGATAATCGCATCGTGCAATACGAGCCTGCTGGAAAGGAAGATTACACCGATCTTTACTGCCCCATGTACCCGAAACCGGAGTATTTAATAAACCACGGAAAGTCTGATTCCAACAAACCTTCCATCATGATTGAGTATGCACACGCCATGGGGAATTCGGTTGGTAACCTGCAAGATTATTGGGATATTATTGAAACTTACCCCAACCTTCAAGGAGGTTTTATTTGGGATTGGGTAGATCAAGCTTTGGAGTATAAATATGAAAATGGCGAACCGTATTTGGCGTATGGGCACGATTATCATCCCGATTTGCCAACCGATGGAAATTTTTTAAACAATGGGTTGGTTGATCCATACAGAAATCCACATCCTCATTTAACCGAGGTGAAAAAAGTGTATCAGCCCGCACAATTTTATTATTTAGGCAGCGGTGTTATCGAAATAGAAAACAAAAACTTTTTTAGTGATTTTTCGGATAAAACCATCACTTGGAAACTTTTAAAAGACGGAAAAGAAGTCTTTAAAAATGAAAACATTACAGTTGTTAATGTGGAACCTCAAAATACACTAAAACTTAAATTAAGTGACCTTCCAAAATCTTTTTCTTCAGACAGTGAATATATTTTACAAGTAAGTTTAATTCAAAATGAAAACCGAAATTTAGTTGAAAAGGGGCATGAAGTGGCTTGGAATGAATTCTTGCTTCAAAAAGGAAAACCTGCGAACCTGCCTTCTTCAAAAGGAAATAATTTGGGTATAACTGAAGCCAACGGAACAATAAACATAAAAAACAATATCGTTGATTTTAAGATAAATGCTGAAACAGGTGAAGTTGAATCGTGGAAACACCTAAGGCAACTAATAACGAATGAGGCTATCCGACCAAATTTCTGGCGCCCACCCACCGATAACGATTTGGGAAACAATATGCATAAATGGGCTAAAATTTGGCAAGATGCAACCTATGTTTATAAGCCTAAATTGGTAGAAAAACCTAAAACATCAAAGGATGGTACAACATATAAAGTCCACTATGTATTGCCAAATAATGAGGCAAATGTAGAAGTAAAATACACCATAAAACAGGACGGACGGTTAAACGTAATTTATCGTTTTTCGCCAAATCAAAAACAACTCCCAAATATTCCTCGGTTGGGCATGTACATGACGCTACCAAAGGATTTTACCGATGTGTCTTGGTACGGTAAAGGACCAACGGAAAGTTATTGGGATAGAAAAACTGGTGTTAAAACGGGAATTTACTCAGGAAAGACAACCAACCAATTTGAGCGCTATTTGCGTCCACAAGAAACAGGCAATAAAACCGATGTACGCTGGGTTAAAGTGTCATCAAAGAACCTGTCCTTGAAGGTGTCGAGCCGTGCTTTATTAAATACAAGTGTGTGGCCTTTTGCTATGCCCGAAATCGATTTTAAAAGCGGAGATGCGAGCGAATCAGCTTCGGGCTTGGTTCCGGTAACCACAAAACATGGAGCAGATATTAAATTCGGCGAAACTATTCAATGGAATATTGATGTCTTGCAAATGGGTGTTGGTGGCGATACGTCGTGGGGACGTTTAGTGCATCCGGAATATACGATTCCTGCTAATAAAACTTATGTCTATTCATTTAACATCATGCCAGAGGTCGTTACAAAATAGCTGATGATTTGTTTTTAAAGGAACATGTATTTTGGACGTGCGTTAAACGGATTTACTCAATTTATTGGGATTAAATGGGTTAACTAATTCTTATTTTTTGTTTTCAATTTGCGGACTAATACAATTAATAATACAAGCCCCAGCATAGCAAAAAGCCAATAAAATATAGTGTTGGAATCTGTCTGCAAAGCTATAGGAGACACATCGCCAATAAGCACTAACCCCGCCCAATACTGCGGTGTTACGGTTCGGCCTTCGGCTTGGGCTATATAATCCAATTTAGCCTGTTGCAACGCTTTATCCTTTGGAAGCCCGTTTTTTATATTATTGTAAAACAGTTCAATAATTTTGGCACTCGACTGCTCATCAATTTTCCACAGACTGGTTAAAATACTCTCGCTACCGGCATAATTAAAAGCATGTGCTAACGATATCATGCCTTCTCCGGCTTGAAAGGTTGGTTTTCCCGTTTCGCAAGCTGTTAGAATGGCTAGATTGGAATTTAAATTTTCGTTATAAATCTCGTAGGTGTAAAGCGAGTTGTCTTCGTTATCATCATTTTTTGCAAAAATCAAACGCGACAATTCCGGAGTAATATTATTAGATTCGGCATGCGTGCCAATATGGATGATTTTGTGTTCGTTGGCTTCGTTTTTAAAAATTTGTTTTGAAGCTTTTTCATTAATAAAAGATGTACCGTTAAAAAGCTGCGAAAATTCTTTGGCTAAATCGACACTAAAAGGCTGCGGAATTAATTTTAAATAGGTTTTATCAATGGCGATAGAATCGGTAATAGCTATCTTGTAATCCGTCTTCATTTTATCGTTAAATTCTGGGGCGAAAGCTATAAAATCGTTTTGATAATCAACCGTTTTTTTATTGTCTACCAGTAATAAGCTGTAATTGTAAGAAATACTGTATTTTGAAAGTAAACTATTAGTTTCCAATTCTTTAAAGGAGTTAATTTCCTTGAAGGTTAAGCATTCAAAACTTAAATTAAATAAAGCGCCATCAGGAATAATAATAATATTTTTAGTTGTAATTTTAGTTTCAAACGGTTCCCAAAGCTGTTTGTAAAGTTGATGTAATGCTTTTTTTGAAGAATCTTTTTCTGTAATATTATTTGACGCCAATTGAATTTGTGCTTCTAAATTTTCCGAATTTAATTTATAAAGCGCCGTAGATTTTTCCGTGGCAATAAACGCATATAGGTTGCTGTTTATGTAAAGATATCTGATAACAGTGGTGTTTTTCGGGATGTTATTTTGAATGTTGCCCAACGATTGTTTTATGGTTTTGTACCGCATATTATAATATTTTGGGTACTTCTTTTTTAAATCGTCTAAAAAAATAAGCCATTCATTATTGGTATTAATAAACTGTTGGATGGAATTTTCGTCCAGATTAATATCGTTTCTTAGCCGTTTTAAAGTGTTTTTTAAGGTGTTTTCTTTTTCAAGAATATCTTGGGGCACATCTTTAAATTGAATGTTTTCCCTGATTGATAATTTTGACCGGATGCGACTGTATAGTGTTGATTCGTGCATGGAAATGAGCTGTTCTAAATACAGGCTATCTTTAGTCATTTCATAAAGTTTAAGACTGATTTGCATGGTGAAGTTTAGAACAGGTTTCATTTTTGATAAATGCTCACTTTTATCAACGTTCGAAATATATTTTGATGATGATGTATTTAAAATATCAATGGAGTTTTTAAGCGTGTTGTAAATATCTGAAACAGCTTTAACATTGGTGGTATCTATACGTTTGTAAGTAGCTTTGCTTTTGTATAACAAGGGCATTGCCTTAAGGGTTTGCCAGTACGCGGAATCGGTGCTTTTTAGGGCCTTGTTTTTTTCTAAAAGCGCTAAGGATTTTTCAGACCATGAAATAGCAGCGTTGTAGTTTTTGAGATTAAATTGAACTTCGGCCATCAAATTATTGGCCTTTATGGTTTCCAAATCTTCTTGAGTAGCTGTTTTATTTACAACTTCCAACACCTTATTTGTGGCTATGTTGGCCTCTTTTTCATAGCCGTTTCTGGAATAAAATAATGCCGATTCCCGAAGTTTTGTAAGCCGGTCGTGGCTATAACTTCCAGGACTAACGGTTTCAAATAAGGCATCGCTTAACTGATAAGCATCGTAAGCGGCTGCAATACTGTCCATGTTTTCTAAAATATTGGCTTTTGTCCCCATGGCATAAGTCATGTAACCCGCATAATCTTCAGAAATGTTTTTAAACTTTTTATAAGATTCGTTAATAAGCCTTAAAGCTTCTTCGCCATCGTGGGCCACCCATTTTCCTTGGGCAAACTGATTGATAAAAATGATTTGTTGAATGCTGTTATCAGGAAAATATGCTTTGGCTTTTTTGTAATTATACTCAAATAAATTAAGGGCGCGTTCAACTTGTCCGAGCTTTACATAATTGCTACCCATGTCGTTAATTATAGCTAGGTAGTTGTACTTAACATTGCTCATGTTTGAGCTTTTTGCCGATGAATCTATGTAAATTTTATAATTGCGAATGGCATTTTCTTGAATTTTTAAAGACTTGCTAAATTTCCCTTGATTCATATAAATAATGGCCATATTTCCAGCTAATACAGCGGGGTAATAATAGCGCTCGTTAAGGCTGCCCTTGGTGTTTTTTAAAGCATCAAAACCTTTGTTGTAGTAATATAAAGCACTGTCTAATTTATTTTCGTTTTGCATCATCAAACCTACAATATTGCAGGCGCTATATACATTGGTGGCCGTGGCTTTAGGATTGCTTTGATTGATTTTAAACGCTTCAAGTCCGTGTTTTTTTACCAAATCGAATTTCCTCATAAAATACGATGTGCTTGAGAGTCCGTAAGCTCTTTTCGCCATTTTATTTAAACGATCGGTAGATGATTTTTCGGCCTGTTCGAAACCTAGTTTGTTAAAATCATATGATTCTTGATACATGCCGTTATCAACCGTTAAGGTAGACATGTCCGCGTAAGCGTTATATATATCGTCAGGGTTATTGGTTAGGGATTTTAATTTTTCGAGGGCCGTTTTGCTTTTATGAAAAAAATCGTTGTCACCTTTTAATAACGCTATTCTTCCGTGATAATATACAAGGTTTGAAAGTGAATCGTATTGTTTGTTGTTGGTATAATATTGGGTTTGAATGTGTAGTTCATTTTCTGCTTTTTCCAAAGAATCATTTTCAATTAATTGATCGATATATTGAGTATTAAAAACCGACTTATTCTGCGCTTGTAATGTTGTGGTACACATGAAAAGGCTAATAAAAAAGACATATTTGTAGTATGTTAATAACCTAATCATCTGATTAATAGTTTAATCGTTCAGTTCTATAATAATTTGTTTACTGGCTTCAGATTGACTGAGTTCGAAATTTTTTTTAGCCAATGTTAAATTGCCGTCTTTTAAATAAGCCAATCCTAAATAGTGGTATGCGTCGCTTATTAATGGAAATGCATCTTCTGATAATACCGAGCGCTCTAGAAAAGGAATGGCTTCGGTTTCATTTTTATTGGCCAAATGAGCCACACCTATAAAATAATTTAGCGTGTCGTTTTCAGGTTTTTGAGTTAAAAGCGTTTGCCATTTATCAATAGCCAATGCATAGTCGCCACGTTTATAGTTTACCATGGCATCGTAAAAATCATAGTTATCTGTACTGCTCATGGTTGTTGGCAAACCCGGATCGGGTTTAAAATATTTGGCATAAAGGTTTTGGTTGGGCGAGTGGCTAAAAAACCAAATGCTGCCCACGGCAATAATGATAGCAGCTGCCGCAGCGAATTTTCCGAAGTTCCATAAAGATTTGTTAGTTGCCGTTTTACGTTTTGTAATATTATGTGGAGCCGTTTTGGTTTCTTTATGAAAATCGTCTAAGGTTTCCTTTAAGCTCTGTGCTTCAATACCAAGTAGCATTGTTTTTATGTCTTCTACTTGGGTTTTAAATTCCAAATCATTTTTAAGTCTGTCTTCGAATGCTTTAAGTTTGTCGGCATCCAAAGTTTTGTTGAGATATTGCTCAACGGTCTCTAGTAGTTTTTGGGATATGTTAATATTTGGGTTCATTACTATATATTAATTTTTAAAGCCAACTCGCGTAGTTTTTTTACACATCGGTATTTTTTATTTCTTGTCGATGCGGGATCTAGCTTTAATTCGTTTGCAATGTCTTGCATTGATTTTTTATCAAAATAAAATTGACGTAAAAGCGATTTACAGGGTTCGCCTAAATTTTTAAAGGCATCCATGGTTATTTTTAACTTTTTATCTTCAAAGTCATCATTTTCGATATCATCATTTTTAATAACTTTCAAGGCTTCAATATTTAATAATTTTGAGTTTTTAAAAGCTTTGGATCTTAAAACATCAATCCATTTATTTTTTGCAATTCTGTATAAATAACCTTGTAAAGCGGTATCGTTTTGTGGTACGAACTTATCGTTTTTCACATGTTGCCAAACGGTTATAAAGGCTTCTTGATAAATATCTTTAGCATGTGCCACAGTGCCACTGTTCTTTAATACTAAGGCTTCAACCTTAGGATAATTTGCAATATATAATCCTTTTAAAGCAATAGAATTATTACTTTTAATAGCATCGAGAAGTTGTATTTGATGTTCAAGTCTGTAGGCTTGTCCCATAGTTGCAGCAATTCACAAGAAATATACAACTATTTTAAAATAATACAAATACTACATCGTTCAATGCCATAAGAATTCGTTTATCAACTTTTTAAGTCATTTTTTTCAAAATATTTATTACAAAAATATGCTTTGGTCCATAATTTTTTAATTTGGAATTTTTATAAACACCGAATGTGCGACACCGTATCCGTTGTTGCTGCTCAAGCTTGTGGCCGTACCGTTTTTCCACACTTTGGCGATATTGTTAGTGCCATTGCTTTCAACTCCGGCTACGTACACATCGCTACCGGAAACGAATATGGAATTTGCCCTGGCATATTTGGTGCCATCGGTAAGTTTGGTAGCAACACCGTTTTTCCATATTGTCGCGGCATCTTCAAATTGGTTGCCGGTATTTTGCATGCCGGCCGCATATACGTTGTTACCATCGACAAAAACAGATTCCACTAAAGCGTTTTTCGAGCCATCGGTCAAATCTATGGCAGTGCCGTTTTTCCATATCTTGGCCACCAATGTTTTGCTTTGGTTGTCATTGTATTCAAAACCGCCAACGTATACGTCGCTGCCCGAAACAAAAACAGAGGTTGCCCCAGCATATTTGGTACCATCGGTTAGGCTTGTGACTACACCGTTTTTCCATAGTACGGCAATAAACTGCCCACCGGCCGTATTTGCAGGAACTTGCCAACCTGCCACATATACATCGTTACCTGAAACAAAAACCGCATTGGCACTGGATTGGATGCCGTTGGATAGGTCGGTAACCACACCGTTTTTCCAGATCTTGGCGTTAAGCCCAATGGCGCCTTCCTCGAAACCAGCAACATATTGGTCGTTGCCGGAAACAAAAACGGAATATGCCCCAGAGTTTTTTGTGCCGTCGGTTAGGTTTGTGGCCGCACCGTTTTTCCATAATTTGGCAATGTTTACGCTGCCGTTGTATTCCAACCCTGCCGTAAAGACATCGTTTCCGGATGCAAAAACAGAATAGGCAATGCCCGATTGGTTGGAGCTGGTTAGGTTTTTGGCCACATTGTTTTCCCATAATTCTGGAATGGTTAATTGGGAACTTACTGGGTTTATGCCTGCAACGAATACTTGTGTCCCGGGATTTTCTTCTTGTTTGGTATTGGCATCGTCTTTACTACAGGCAAAAAAAGTAATGTTGAAAATTACCATTAAAAATAGAGCGGTTGTTTGTTTGATTAACGTATGTTTCATTTTTATTGATTTTTTTTTAATTATTGAACATCAGGATTATCGGGCTCTCTGTCAAAAATATCTGGAGTGCCATCGTTATCTCTATCGGAAAGTGTGGTTCTATCGCTAACTAACAATTGAAAGCTTAGTGGTAAAAACACATCCATCACCAAGTTGTCGAATTCATTGGTTGGACCCGCTGAAACTGATGAAGCCACCGAAAGCGTAGGCAATCCTTGAACTGCCGTAACATTAACCCAAACGAGTCCCGTAAAATTACCAAAGCGAATCAAACGGGAGCTAAATACCCTGGTAATGCCGTTTTCGCTAATTAGAGGCGGTTTGTTTTCGCACAATACCTCAAAATTATTACCGTTGGCCCCGTAAAAGGCAAACATTTTATCGTTTATTTCGCGGGCAATAATGTCATCTACTGTAAAATTAAGCGGATAAGTAGATAGTGGTACATACCGCCAAAGTGCGGCGTTGTTTCCGTTTCTAATAATGTTAACGCCTAATGGAGCGGTAAACTGGTCCGTGTCTTCCAAAGCGGTATAACCTTGCGGAATGGTTAGTCCCAAATACGGATGTTGACTGTGTATAAACTGTGTTCCGGGGTTGGCTAAAATGGGCACTTGTGCTAATGGTGGCGGTACACTGTTGCCATAATCCCAATAAGCAGCGATTGGCCCTATAACGGTATTGCTCGTGCAATTTATTCTAGGGGTATAGTTTGCTAGATTGTTTTGGTTGTTATCGCCATTATTATCTGAGCTGCATGATAGCACGTTTAAAATAATAAATAAAATACCGTATAGTTTTATTGATTTCATTTGATACTGTTTTTAGGTTTATTTTTAATACATCGTAGTAAAACTAAAATGTCATCATATATTAATTTTCAACTTCAAATTGATGCCATTCCTGGTTGTTTATTCTGTTATCGGTTCTTGGGTCGTAAAACGTATTGTTTGTCCCAAAATATTCGCCATTGGTATTTACCCAATAATATTTACTGCCATCTTCAACATTATAGCGTTCGCCAGTTGCCATGTTTGAAATTGTTGCACGCTCACCAATCATATTAACGGTTTTCGATTGTCCGGCACTATTCATGTCACTTCGTTTTAAAAACCCCGCATGATTAATATCTAAAATATCGCTATACGTTTTGCCAACGGACCGCGTGGTATTTCCTCTAGAATTTATGGCACGCATGCGTTGGTTGTGTGCTATTTGACTCTGTTTGGTGGCATTTGCCCAATATGCTTCATTGTGTCTAATACTTTGTAAAAGCGCTTTGTTTTTGTATTGTTGCCATGACATGTTTATTTGTGTGTTGGCCACAGAAAGAATATAGGCTTCCTTTGCTGTTTCAAAATGCTGCTCTGGCGCTTCCAGTTCGGTAGATTGCAAAGTCCAGCTTGTAAAGTTGCCTTTGGCTATTATAGATTGTACTAAAATAATGCAAGATCTGTTGCCGTTAGCGTCTGCCCAATCTGTACCTAAAACATGGTAGCGTCTGTTGCTGCCTGTTTTTAGCATGCCAGAATCAAACCGGTTCCAAAACTGTAAAACCCTCGGCATTTGATAGCTTTTGATAAGCTTATAGCCCTGCGATTTTGCCGAGGGTACAATATTGTTCTGAAGTATTTGTTGAAGCGTGTAAACGGGAGAAACTTGAACGTTAGGATTGTTGGCCATTTGAAGCGTTTGCAACGAGTATGCATCATTGGCATAGGCATAATTATAGGTTTCGGTTTTGTTTACCTTTATATTATTGGGCGCGGTAATGGTTATTTCAGCATTTTTTGCGGCGTTGTATTTCCAGTTTTCTGGTAATGGCATTCGACATATTACCATGCCGTTTCCATCATCGTAAATATTATGGTATTTTAATCCGTTTTGAGATGACGTAGTGTTTTTTTCTTGATTTTGATAATTATAGCCATGATCAAGATTTAAGTTACCAACCTCGTTATTTGGATTAGTAAAATTACAGGAAAATAAAGATGAAAAGGAAAGGATTGCAACTAAAAAAAGGCTCAATGGTCTCATAATACTATGTTTTATAAGATTACATCGAATGGCACAAAGAATGTCATCAAACTTGTTTGAAAATTGGAGTTTTTATAAAGAAAGAGAGGCTGTCTAAAAAGTTAATTTCTTCTCTAAATGTCGCATTGAGCGCCGTCGAAATGCTTTTGTTTTCAATGCATTAAAACTTCGACTGCGCTCAGTTTGACACAGGACATTCGCTTTTCAGATAGCTTATTTTAAATATTAAGTTGTAAGTGATTATTTTATTAACTATTCAACTTCCAATCCTTTTAAGTAAACTTTTTCTATGTGATGATTTCCAAATGAATACGGAATGAAACCATAAGAATTAATAGGTTTTGTTAAAATGAAATTAGCCAGTTTCCCTTTGGTGATGGAACCAACTTGCTGTTCCAATCCCATGGCATAGGCACCATTTATAGTGGCAGCGTTTATGGCTTCTTCGGGTGTTATTTTCATTTTGATGCATGCCGTAGATATTACAAAATTCATGTTACCCGATGGTGTTGAACCCGGGTTGTAATCGGTTGCTAAAGCTAACGGTAAGCCAGCATCAATCATTTTTCTTGCCGGAGTGTACGGAATACTTAAAAAATAGGAGCAACTCGGTAAAGCAACAGGCATGGTTTTGGTGTTTTTTAAAGCCGCAATATCTTCGTCTCGCATTATTTCTAAATGATCTACAGATAGCGCATTGTATTTTACACCAACTTGCACACCGCCAATGGCATTAAATTGATTAACATGTATTTTGGGAGTGAGCCCGTGTTTTTTGCCTGCTACTAAAATAAGTTCGGTGTCTTCTACCGAAAAGTATCCTTTTTCACAAAAAATATCGACGTATTCTGCGAGGTTTTCTGAGGAAATTTTAGGCATCACATCGTCAATTAACATTTTAAGATAGCCAGCTTTATTATTTTTATAGTTTGAAGGAACCGCGTGCGCGCCTAAAAAAGTGGCCTTTATCTCAATAGGATATGCTGCTTTTAAGCGTTTAATTACACGAAGCATTTTTAATTCGGCATCGGCAGTTAAGCCGTAACCCGATTTAATTTCAACAGCTCCCGTGCCTAATTGAATCACTTCTTCTAAGCGTGTTTTGCTTTGATTATATAAATCGTCTTCTGAAGTTTCCTGAAGTTTTTTTGCTGAATTTAAAATACCGCCACCGTTATTGGCGATGTCTTCGTAGGATAGTCCGTTGATTCTATCCACAAATTCACCTTCTCGATTTCCCGCATAAACAATGTGGGTATGCGAGTCGCACCACGAGGGTAAAATCATTTTTCCTGTGGCATCAACTACGGTGTCAAATTCTGCATTCGGACAATCATCCATTTTTCCATAATCTGAAATCAATCCGTTTTCAACCACTAAAAAAGCGTTTTTAATAGTTGGTAAAATCTTCATTTCCGCACCAGCGACAAAATCGATTTGCTTGTCGCGTACTTGAATGAGTTCTTTAATATTTTTAAAAAGTGTGGTCATTAAAATAAATCGTTTATAATATCATTTTCTACTAAATTGGGAATAGTGACTTTTAAATTGGGAGTCCGTTCCATTTCACGTTTTATGGCGAATAAAGCCTCTTCGTTTCTTGCCCAACTTCGGCGAGCAATACCATTGTTTACATCGTAAAACAGCATGCTTTTTAAACGGGCTTCGGCTTCGGGAGTTCCATCTAATAATAAACCAAAACCGCCGTTAATAACTTCGCCCCAACCTACGCCACCGCCATTGTGAATAGATACCCAAGTGGCACCTCTAAAGCTATCGCCAATAACGTTGTGTATGGCCATGTCTGCCGTGAATTTACTGCCATCGTAAATATTTGAGGTTTCCCTAAAAGGCGAATCGGTACCGCTAACATCGTGATGGTCGCGTCCCAACACCACGGGGCCAATGTTACCTTTCGCTATGGCATCGTTAAACGCTTTGGCAATTTTTGTACGTCCTTCGGCATCGGCATATAAAATACGCGCTTGCGAACCCACAACCATGTTGTTTTGTTTTGCGTTTTTTATCCAAGTGATATTATCTTGCATTTGCAATTGAATTTCTTCAGGCGAATGTTCCATAATTTCTTGGAGAACCGTTGCTGCTATGTCGTCGGTTTTATCTAAATCTTCTGATTTTCCCGAGGTACAAACCCAACGGAAAGGTCCAAAACCATAATCGAAACACATAGGGCCTAAAATATCTTGTACGTAGGATGCGTACTTAAAATCGATGCCATTTTCAGCCATCACATCAGCGCCAGCCCTTGATGATTCCAATAAAAAAGCATTTCCATAATCGAAAAAATACGTGCCTTTTTTAGTGTGTTTATTTATGGATGCTGCATGACGACGCAACGTCTCCTGCACTTTTTCTTTAAAAAGTTTTGGGTTCTCACGAATTAATCGGTTTGACGCTTCGTACGACATATCGACTGGATAATAGCCGCCTGTCCACGGAATGTGTAACGAAGTTTGATCAGAGCCAACATGCACATAAATATCGTCCTCATCAAAACGCTCCCAAACATCAACAATATTGCCGATAAAAGCCATCGAAACCACTTCGTTATTTTCTTGAGCCTGTTTTACTCTGAAAACCAATTCGTCCATATCATCAATTAAAACATCAACCCAACCTTGTTCGTGTCTTTTTGTTGCCGCTTTGGCATTCACTTCGGCGCAAACGGTAATGCAGCCCGCTATATTTCCTGCTTTTGGTTGTGCGCCACTCATACCACCCAATCCGGCAGTTAAGAATATTTTTCCTGCGGGAGTTTCTTCTTTTTTAAGAATTTTCCTGAAGGCATTCATAACGGTAATCGTCGTGCCGTGAACAATACCTTGCGGACCGATATACATAAAGGAGCCCGCCGTCATTTGTCCGTATTGCGAAACACCTAAGGCGTTAAACTTTTCCCAATCGTCCGGCTGCGAATAATTGGGTATTACCATGCCATTAGTTACCACAACACGTGGTGCGTTTTTGGAAGAAGGGAATAAACCCATGGGATGACCGGAATACAGATGTAAAGTTTGTTCATCGGTCATGGTTGCCAAATATTGCATTACCAAAAGGTACTGCGCCCAGTTTTGAAACACGGCGCCATTACCGCCATAGGTAATCAATTCTTCGGGATGTTGTGCCACGGCAGGGTCTAAGTTGTTTTGAATCATCAGCATAATGGCTGCTGCTTGCTTAGATTTGGCAGGGTATTCAGCTATATTTCGCGCGTATATGTTGTAGTTTGGTTTGAAACGGTACATGTAAATACGCCCAAAATCTAGCAATTCTTGGGCAAATTCAACAGCCAATTCGCGATGCCATTTTTTAGGGAAATACCGCAAAGCATTACGAATAGCGAGCTTTTTTTCTGCTTTAGATAAAATGTCTTTTCGCTTTGGTGCTCTGTTGGCATCTTTTGGATACCCGCGTTTTTCTGGTAATTCCGTAGGTATGCCTTGTAATATGTGGTCTTTAAAAGTCATTTTTTAGAATGTATTAATTTACAATAAAAACTTGATTTTTCACCATAGTAATTAATGCGTCAATGTCGTGCTTTAAAACCCGATCGTCTTCTAGTTTAGCAACTTTTTGTCTTATCATTTTAAAATTTTGTTCAATGATTTCTGAAAACGTATTGGGTCTTCTAAATTCCAGAGCTTGTGCGGCGTACATGAGTTCTATGGCTAGTATTTTTTCAATATTATCTAAAATTTGATTGAATTTACGCCCAGAAATACTGCCCATTGATACATGGTCTTCTTGCCCTAAAGAGGTTGGAATACTATCTGCCGATGGCGGAAAACACAAGGATTTGTTTTCGGTTACTAGCGCCGCTGTAGTGTATTGCGGAATCATAAATCCAGAGTTTAAGCCACCAGCTTCGGTTAATAACCGTGGCAATCCGTATTTGCCTTCTAATAATAAATAACAACGTCTGTCGGCTATATTTCCGAGTTCCGAGGCTGCAATGGATGCGTAATCTAGAGCCATAGCTAAGGGCTGTCCGTGAAAGTTTCCACCAGAAACAGCTTCGGTTTCGCTTAAAATAATTGGGTTGTCGGTAACTGCATTCATTTCAATTTCAGCCAATTCATTCAAATGATAATAGGCATTTCTTGAAGCACCATGAACCTGTGGCATACAGCGCATAGAGTAAGGGTCTTGCACGCGTTCGCATTTAAAATGATTTTCAAGATTTTGAGAATCTTTCAAAAACATTCTTATGCGTTCGGCTACTTTTATATTCCCTTTAAACGGACGAATTTTATGCAAGGCTTCTTTAAAAGGCGAAGCACTTCCTTGAAAACCTTCCAAACTCATCGTTCCGGACACATCAGCCAAATCAAGCAAATATGCCATTTTTTTTAACCCGATAATGGTATGCGCCAAAATAAATTGCGTGCCGTTTATTAACCCTAAACCTTCTTTGGCTTGCAATGTCATCGGTTTTAAACCGTGTTGTTTTAGTACGGTTTTAGTAGGTTTAATGCTGTTGCCAACCCAAAATTCGCCTTCGCCCAATAAGGGTAAAAACAAATGGGCTAGGGGCGCTAAATCTCCCGAAGCGCCAACCGAACCTTGCTCGGGGACAGTGGGTAATAAATCGTTTTCAATAAAATAAATAATGCGTTCAATAAGTTCTAATCGCACGCCAGAAAACCCTTGGCATAAGGCATGTACTTTGCAAATCATCATGATTTTAGAAAGTTGCTTGTCAATCGGGTTTCCAACACCAACCGCATGGGTAATCAACAAATTTTCTTGTAATTTACTGGTTTGCTCGGGTGAAATTTGAACGTCGCACAATGGCCCAAAACCTGTATTTATGCCATACACAGCCTTATTTGAACTGGCAATAGTTTCAACATTTTGTCGACATTTTTTTATATTGTTTTTAACATCTTCAGTAATTCCAGCGTGTAGCGTCCCGTTTGCAATGGCGATGGCTTTATCAACTGTAAGATGTTCTATTCCGTATTTAAACATGATTTTTTTGTAATTGATGTGTTAACAAAGTTATTCTTATTTTTGATGCTTATTAAGATTAATAATGTTGTTAATTAATAATCATGAAGCATCAATTAGAGTTAAGGCATCTTAAATATTTTATTGCTGTGGCGGAAGATTTACATTTTAGAAAAGCCGCAGAACGTCTGTTTATTTCGCAACCTGGATTAAGCCGACAAATAAAACAGATGGAAAATGATTTAGGCATTAAATTGTTTGAGCGCCACAACAGAAAAGTGGAATTAACAAAAGCCGGACAATTTTTGAAAACCGAACTCACTCAGCATCTAAAAGATTTAGACCGAATTTTTAATCAAGCCAAATTGTTAAATGATGGTATTGGTGGCGATTTAAAATTTGGTTATGTAGGCTCTGCCATGCAAGAAATTATACCAAATTTATTGTTAAAATTTAGAACAGAAAACCCCAATGCGCATTTTAGTTTAAAAGAATTGGACAACCAAAAACAAATAGATAGTTTGCTATCGCACGATATTGATATTGGTTTTGTGCGTTTGGAACGCGTACCAAGGGATTTACAGATAAAACCCATTTTAAAAGAGCATTTTTGCTTGGTGTTGCCCGAAAATCATCCGATAAACGCTACCAATTTTAAAAACCTCAAACAGTTTAAAAACGATGCTTTTATTCTGTTTGATTCAAAATATAGCGCTTCGTATTTCGAAAAAGTGATGCAAATTTTTGACGATAATGGTTTTACCCCCATTATTGCGCATAACACCATTCATGCAAGTTCCATTTATAAATTGGTTGAAAATGAATTCGGGATTTCCATCGTACCAAAATCGCTTCAAAATCAAAATATAAAAGGGGTGAAATTTATTGAATTGACAAAAATCCCTCAAAAAACCGTGCTTTCGGTCATCTGGAATAAAAAGAATAGAAACCCCATATTGCAAAAGTTTTTAACTCATATTAATTAGAAGAAGCAGTAAAAAACTAGCTTTGTTTACTGCAATAAAATTCCATACTTTTGGCATCGAATAAAAATTAACCATAAAAAATGAACTGCATAACCCAATCCAGATAACTATTATGGGTTTTTAAAAAAGCAGGACTTCTAACAATTAAAAATAAAAAATAAGTAGATGAAAACAATTAAAATTTTAAGTATCGCTTTAGTGGCAACCACATTATTTTCTTGTAATAATAATGGCCTAACCAACAAGCCGTTAAAAACGCAAGTGGATTCTGTAAGTTATGCCATTGGAATGGACGTAGCAAGAAATGTTAATACAAGTGCCTCTGAAATCGATAGAGATATTTTTATACAAGGTTTTATAAACACTTTAGACTCTACAGCAACATTGATTGAAGAAGATAAAGCCAGAGAAATTATAAATAATTACTTTAGATCTAAGCAAGAAGAAAACAGAAAAAAGCAACAAGCAGAAGCTTTAAAAAAAGCAGAAGAGCAATACAATGATGTTAAGGTTGCCAGCGAAAACTTTTTAGAAGAAAACAAAGCTAAAGAGGGTGTTAAAACCACAGCGTCAGGTTTGCAGTACATCGTTTTAAAGGAAGGCAATGGTGAGAAGCCAGAGGAGGCTTCCAAAGTAAAGGTGCACTACCACGGTACGACTATTGATGGCGAAGTGTTTGATAGCTCTGTGGACAGAGGTACGCCGTCTGAATTTTTCGTTAACCAAGTAATAAAAGGATGGACCGAAGGGTTACAGTTAATGCCCGTAGGATCAAAATACAAATTCTTTATTCCACAAGAATTAGCGTATGGAGCCTTTCCTCGTCAAGGTGGTAAAATTAAACCATTTGATGCATTAATTTTCGAGGTTGAATTATTGGAGATTGTTAAGTAAGGTATCTTTCCAAAATGATATAAAAAAGCAGGGAGTTTTTACTTTCTGCTTTTTTTATGCTAATAAAATGAAGCTTTTGGTTTTATTAAGAAGTTTCTAATTCTAAATCGGTGATATTGTGTTTTTTTAAGTATTTATCTATATCTGATTTAATGGCTTCCTTTTTAAAACTAACTGGTGTTTTCTTAAATTGTCTTTTAAAACATTTTGAAAAATACTTTGGGTCGTTAAACCCTGTTTTAAATGATGTTTCCGATATGTTATAACCATATTTTGTCATCAAGATAGCTGCCTTTTTTAATCTTATTAAACGTACAAAATCAATTACACTGTGTCCTGTTAAAGCTTGACATTTTCGGTATAACCTAGAGTAGCTAATATTTAATGAGGCTGCAAGGTCTTCCATTTTTAAATTCGCATCCGCTATTTTTAAATTTATTTTGGCGACCAGGTTTTCAAGAAAAATTTCGTCTTGTGATTTATTTATTAAAACTTCTGGACGACTAATAGCCTCTTTTCTGTATTTTGATATGATATGTTCTTTAGAGCTAATAATGTTTTTTATTTTTAGCAGTAATTCATTAGTGTTAAACGGTTTATTGATGTATTCGATAGCTCCAGATTTAAGACCTGAAATTTTAGATTTGGTAGAATTTTTTGCAGTTAAAAGCACCAATGGAATATGTTTGGTCAAATTATCCTCTTGAAGTTTTCGGCACATTTCTATACCATTAAGTTTAGGCATCATGATATCGCTTAGAATTAAATCAGGAAAATTACTTTTTGCATAATAATACCCTTCTTCGCCATTTTCTGCTGCAATAATATTATAAAGAGGCATTAAAAGCTCTTTTAAAAAGTTTTGGAGCTCATAATTATCTTCAACGATAAGTATGGTTTTTTTGTTTAAATTGTTTTCTCCTTCAACAATTTCCTCATCTTTTTCAACTTCAATGTTTAATGTGGGCTCTTCTATTTCACTGGTTGTGATTCGTTCAGATTCTGTATAGGCATCTTCACTAATTGGTAAGGTTACGGTAAATGTGGTTCCTTCATTTAAAATGGATTCAACCTCTATTTTTCCTTTATGTAAATCTATCAGTTCCTTGGTTAAAGCTAATCCGATACCTGAGCCTTTATTCTTGTTATTATGGTTAGATTGGTAAAACAACTCAAAAATGGTGTTCAATTCGTTTTTTGAAATACCTGGTCCAGAATCGGTTACCGAAATTTTTATCAATTTTTTAGAATTGGTGGGCACCACATTTAGCTGAATAAACCCTTCTTTTGGAGTAAATTTAAAAGCGTTTGAGAGCAGATTGTAAATTATGTGTTCTACTTTTTCTTTGTCGTACCAAACTTTAAGTGAGTTTTGAGGGTAATTAACCGTAAAATCTATATGTTTATTTCGTGCTAATTCTTTAAAAGACAATGCTATGTTTTCTATATTACGGCTCAAGCTATTTTTAGTGACTAAAAGTTTTAAGTTATTGAGTTCTTTGTCTCTAACCAACGTGAGTTCTCGAGCTATTTTTGAAAGCCTACTGGCGTTATTAGAGATAATATTTAAGCGTTGTTTAAGAAGCAGGTTTCCGTTTTGTTCAGCACGTTTTAACATATCTTCTATGGGGCCCAAAATTAAGGTAATTGGTGTTTGAATTTCATGTGACATTTTAGCGAAGAAATTCATTTTTAAATCATAAAGTTCGTGCTCTTTTTTGTTGGTTACTTTTTCTAAGAGTAATTTCTTTTTTAATAAATACCAACGCCGTATGCCATAAACTATCAATAATATTAAAGCTAAATATAATAGATAAGCCACAGGTGTGTTCCAAAAGGGTTGTGCAATTGAGATATGAATTTGTTTGGCGGGTATATCCCAGTTGTTCTTTTTAGTACCAGCTTTTACTTCAAAGGTATAATTGCCGGCAGGAATATTGGTATAGGTAGCAATACGCTCCGTATGATTGGTAATCCAATCTTTATCAAACCCTTTTAATCGATAAGCGTAATAATATTTGGGATTTAAAATATTATCTATAGCCGAAAACCGAAAAGAAAATGAGGACTGATTATTTTTTAAATCTAAAGATTTTAAATTAAAAGTGCCCGATGGGATTTGTAAAGGTAGAAGGGATTCTATAGGTTGATTAAGAATTTCAATGTCATTAATGTATAATTTTGGGTGGGATATATGCTTCTTGATATGATATGGGTTAAAAAAATTAACACCTTTAACACCTCCAAAATATAAAAGCCCGTCCTTGTCTTTAAAAGCACTTCTAGTTAAAAACATATTGTCTTGTAACCCATCGGAGTTGTAATAAACCGTACTTGTAGCGGATGTTAAGTTATAACGTATTAAACCATTATTGCTACTAAGCCATAGGTTGTCGCCACTAACCAATACAGATGCTAAATACCCATAATCTATAGATTCTAAATTATCTAAACTGCTGTAGGTTTTATTTTTGGTGTTGTATTTTAATAGTTTGTTGGTATTGCTAATTAACCATAGCTCATTAGCTTTTCCTACAGAGATGTATTTTATACCCATAACATCTCTTTCTTCGTTTTTAAAGTAAGGTTGCTTACTAAAATTAGAGTTCTGAAGGTTATTTATGTTTTCATTAAATTCAAAGAGGCCACTTCCGTTCATGCCTAGCCAAATTGTACCGTTTCTATCTTCTGCTATGCTTAGTAGTATTGAGCCTTCAATTTGATGTGTGTTTCTGTTAAAAGAAGCCAGTAATTTACGATTACTATCATATATGTTTATGGCAATATTGGAACCAACCCATATGCGGTTTTTAGAGTCTTTAAATACGGTCCTTACATCTGTTCCTACCTGATTTTTTGAGTTTACAATCTTTATTTTTTTAAATGTATTGTTTTTGGCGTCGTGATAATAAAGACCGTTTTTATAAGTGCCAAACCATATGTTTGCCTTGGAGTCTTCTGTAATA
This sequence comes from Hwangdonia lutea, assembly GCF_032814565.1. Taxonomy (GTDB): domain Bacteria; phylum Bacteroidota; class Bacteroidia; order Flavobacteriales; family Flavobacteriaceae; genus Hwangdonia; species Hwangdonia lutea. Next base: position 575,313 of record NZ_CP136521.1, on the reverse strand, counting down.
GATTGAACATAAAACCCCTCGTTTAAACCTAAATCATTAAAAAATTGAGATTCGGTTACAATCTCATTTTTTGAATTTTTGGTTACTTTAGTTAAACCAACACCATCAGTACCTAACCATAGTTCATTTTTATTGGTTTTGTAAATACTAAGTATGCGTTGTGGAATATTATTGGCCGTCCCTGGGTGGTAGTTAATATCACTATTTTTATAAGGAAGGATGTTTAGCGTTCCAGATTTTGTGGTAATCCAAATGTTATTGTGATTGTCTTCACTAACGTTTAAAATTGTATTGCTATCTAAAGAAAACTTATTTGCATTATGCTCTGTGAATAAATCTATTTTTCCGGTATTGGAATTTATCTTGTATAATCCGCCACCATCAGTACTTCCCCAAATATTCCCTTTGCTGTCGCAAAATAAAGATAGAAACATTTCCTTGTTTATGTTATATCTATCTTCACTAAAAAAGGAATCTTGTATAAATTCTTTTTTGTTTGTATCATATACAAATAATCCCAAAGTTTCGGTGCCAATCCAAAGTTTATTACGTTCATCGGTGGTTAGAATAACATGGCCTGGGTAATCTGTGTAGGGGCCTACAAGGTCAGTAAGCTGTTTGGTTTTTATTGAGTAGCGAAATACCTGTCCTACCTTGGTGCTTACATATAAATCGTTCTTGTTTATCAAGCACATGTTTTCAACTTGGTAGTGCGTATTTGTTGTAGCATTGCTATTGAAAATATAGCCCATTTCTTCAACCTTAGATTGTTGGTAGCGATATAATTTATTGTTAGGTGTTAAAAGCCAAACAGCATCACCTCCCGAATAAATTTTGTTTACAGGATGTTTTAATAGTTCTGAGACTTGCTCGAATGTGCCTTGGGTGCTATTATATTTACTTACCAATCCGGATACGGTTACAAACCAAATGTTTTTTTCGCTGTCCGAAAGGATATTCTTAACTCTATCTGGTTGCTGCCAATCTTTAAAGATGTCCTTATCATTGATAGCTCTATAATTATAACCATCAAACTTTAAAATACCCGTTGTAGAAAGTACCCACATGTTTCCTAGGGCATCTTGAGTGGTTTTAGAAACAAAAACTCGCTTATTATTTAAAAGTGGCGTAACATGATCAAAATTAGAGTAATTCTGTCCATATAATAATGTGCTGCACCAAGTAATAAATATTATAAAAAAACCATGTTTTATTGTAAGCATTTACTAGTGTTTATGGGTTAAAGTATAAATCTGAATATTAGCTTATTTAAGCGACTAGGCCTTCTAAAAAAACACAAGTGCTTGGTCTGTAAATATATTAATTATTGTTTTATAAGGAGATATAGAATTTACACCAACATACATAAAAGAGGATAAATTCGTCAAAAAAGTGGATTTTTTATACTAACAACCTCTAGTGTTAAAATTTTCCACCTAATTGAATATATTTTAACCATATATTGAATTTAAAAACATCATATTTGAAATGCAAAAACTAACATAAAATAACATTTTTAATAAACCATAGATGAATTCAAGACGAAAATTTGTTAAGCAAACAACTTTGGCTGGGGCTGGTATAACCATGCTGCCAAATCTGTCTTTCGGATTGCAAAAAGGAACATCAAACCAAAAGCTTAAACTCGCTTTTATTGGTGTAGGGTTAAGGGGCACAAACCACCTTAATAATGCTTTGCAGAGAAAGGATATTGAAATTACAGCCATTTGCGATATAGATTCCAATCGCATTAAAATTGCTTTGGACAACATAAGTAAGGCGGGATTTGTTAAACCTCAGGTTTTCGGGAACTCAGACTACGATTATCGTAACTTATTGGAATTAAAAAACATCGATGCCGTTATAATCTCCACACCTTGGTTGTGGCACACAAGAATGGCGGTCGACTCTATGAAGGCTGGAAAATACACTGGTTTAGAAGTGTCGGCAGCAAATACTTTAGAGGAGTGTTGGGATTTGGTAAATACCCACGAAGAAACCGGATCGCATTTAATGATTCTTGAAAATGTAAACTACCGAAGAGATGTGTTGGCCGTATTAAACATGGTAAAGCAAAATGTTTTTGGCGAGCTGCTGCATTTTAGATGTGGTTACCAGCACGATTTAAGGGGCGTAAAGCTTAATGACGGAAAAACCGCTTATGGTAAAGGTGTTGAATTTGGTGAAAAAGGAATTTCAGAATCGGCTTGGAGAACACAACATTCGTTATTGCGAAATGCCGACGTGTATCCAACACACGGGTTGGGGCCTATAGCGGTTATGGCTGATGTAAATAGAGGAAACCGGTTTGTGTCTTTAACATCTCATGCTACAAAAGCTATTGGCTTAAACAAATATATTGTAGAAAACGGGGGGAAAGACCACCCCAATGCCAAATTAAAATGGAAACAGGGCGATGTAATTACCTCAACCATCGAAACCTCCAATGGAGAAACCATTATCGTTACCCATGATGTTAATTCTCCACAACCTTACTCTTTGGGGTTTAAGGTTAAGGGATCGCAAGGAGTAACAGATTTCGATTATCACACACAACGAATTCATGTAGAAGGCATTACCAAAGGACATGGTTGGGAAGACATGGATGCTTGGTTTGAAAAATACGACCATCCACTTTGGAAAAAATACGGAGATAGTGCAACCGAAGCCGGTCATGGCGGTATAGACTTTTTTGTTTTAAATGCTTTTGTAGAATCTGCCAAAGAAAACATAGCGCCACCAATGGATGCCTATGATGCCGCAGCTTGGAGCGCTGTAACACCATTATCAGAACTGTCAATAGAAAACAATGGCGAGCCACAAGATTTTCCAGATTTCACCCGAGGCAATTGGATAAAGCGAAAGCCGTATAACTGGATAAAGGATACCTATTAAGAATAATAATTTTTTTTTGAATTAGTTTTTTTTGAGAAAGAAAGGGTGGATATCATTCATCCTTTCTAAATCAAAAAGAAAATTCTTAAAGCACGAAATAACAAATAATTTAAACCAACAAACCAATTAAATTTTTTTAAACTATGACAAAGATTACAATTAATAATGATTTATTAATTAACATTTAAACCGAAACCAAACAACTAACTAAATTAAATTTATGAAAAAATTATTTACTTGTTTATTGATTTTTGGGCTCAGTATTAATATAATACAGGCGCAAGAAAAAACGATTACAGGAACTGTAATTGATGATGCTGGTATACCTCTTCCAGGGGCAACCATACAGATTAAAGGAGAATCTAAAGGAACCACCACCGATTTTGATGGAAATTATTCTATTCAAGCCAATGTTGGTAATATTTTAGTGTTTTCTTACGTCGGTTATGCAAATCAAGAAATCGAAATTAAAAACCAAACCACAATAAACGTTACCCTAAACCCGGATAATAAGCTGGACGAGATTGTGGTAATGAGTTTTGGTACGCAAAAAAAGAGAAACGTTATTTCATCGGTTGCTACTGTAAAACCTACAGAATTAAAAATAGCATCCAGTAACTTAACAACGGCTTTAGCGGGTAAAGTACCTGGTTTAATTTCGTATCAACGTGGTGGAGAACCTGGTAGGGACAACGCCGAATTCTTTGTAAGAGGTGTTACTACTTTTGGTTACGCTTCCAGCCCATTAATTTTAATTGATGGTGTTGAGTTAACTGTAAGTGATCTAAGAAGGTTGCATCCCGATGATATCGCCGAATTCTCAATTATGAAAGATGCGTCAGCCACAGCACTGTACGGAGCTCGTGGTGCTAATGGTGTTATTTTTGTAACCACTAAAGAAGGGGTTGAAGGCCCAGTAAGGGTTGCGGTAAGAATGGAAACCTCTACTTCCCAACCAACTCGAGATATCGAACTGGCAGACCCGATTACCTATATGAGAATGGGTAACGAAGCGGTTAGAACTAGAGATCCATTAGGCTTGTTGCCATATTCGTTGGAAAAAATTGAAAATACGGTGGCTGGAACAAACCCAATTTTATATCCAACCACAGATTGGTATGCAGAGCTTTTTAAAGATCGAGCAGCCAGTCAACGTTTAAATTTTAGTTTAAATGGTGGTGGTAAAACGGCACGTTACTATGTGTCTGTTGCAGGGAGCCAGGACAATGGTATATTAGAAGTACCAAAAGTGAGTAACTTTAACTCCAACATTAAATTTAAGCAATACAATTTACGTTCTAGTACAAACATAAACTTAACAGAAACCTCTAAATTAAAGTTGAGCTTTAATGTTAACTTTGAGGATTACACCGGACCTATGGATGGTGGTTCAGCGGTTTACAATCAAGTGATGCGAACAAACCCAGTGTTGTTTAAACCCTTTTACGAGAAAGATGCGGCCAACGAATTTACCAATCACATTTTATTTGGAAACTTTGGAAACGGAGACTACTTAAATCCTTATGCACAAATGGTAAGAGGTTATCAAGAAGGCGACAACACCAAGGTTATTGCACAGCTGGAATTTAACCAGGATTTTGATTTTATAACTGAAGGCTTAGATTTTAAATTGGTTTTTAACGGTACGCAAAACTCGAGCTATCAAGCTTTAAGATCGTACCGCCCATACTATTATCAACCCCGATTAAATCCAATTACAGGCGAGGTTGTTTTAACCCCCTTAAATGAGGAAGAGGGTACCGAAACTTTAAGCTTTACGCAAAGAAACAGGTTTATATCATCATCAACTTATATTGAGTCTAACGTGTCTTACAATAAAGAGATTGATGAAGATAATGAACTAAGTGGCCTATTGGTATTTACTATGAATAATAGATTATCAACACTAGGTGATGGCGATTTAGGAGCTTCTGAAGCACAACAGCTACAAAAATCTTTGGCTTATAGAAATATGGGGCTTTCAGGTCGTTTTACTTACGCCAGAAAACAAAAATATTTTGCCGAATTTAGTTTTGGTTACAATGGTTCAGAGAGATTTGCCAAAAACGAGCGTTGGGGATTCTTCCCTTCATTGGCTTTAGGTTGGATGACATCCGACGAGAAATTCTTCGAGCCTGTTAAAAATGTAATAACCAAATTAAAGGTTAAAGGTTCTTATGGATTGGTTGGTAACGACCAAATTGGTGGGCCAAACGATAGGTTCTTTTACCTATCTCAGGTTAACTTAAGCTCAGGTCAACATGGTTATGTGTTTGGAGAAAACTTTGGAAACTACAATTCTGGGGTAAGTATCGAGCGCTATGCCAACGACCTTATTACATGGGAAACGGGTAAAAAAATGAATATTGGTGTAGAAATGGAATTGTTCGATAAAGTAGATCTTGAAGTCGATTTCTTTAGAGAAGACAGAGAAAATATTTTGGCTAACAGAGTATTGCCATCGAGCTTAGGGTTGCAAGCCGGAGTAAGAGCTAATATAGGTGAAGCTAGAAGTCAAGGTATAGATGGAACCATAGTATATTCTGATGATTTTGCTAATGGCGATGGTTGGTTACAGTTTAGAGGTAATTTTACCTATGCAAAAAACAAAATCACCAAAATGGAAGAACCAGATTATTCTGCTACACCGTGGTTATCTAGAATAGGAAAACCTATAAACCAAGTTTGGGGCTATGTTGCAGAACGCTTGTTTGTAGATCAAGCCGAGGTAAATAACTCCCCTGAGCAAACCTTTGGCGAATATTCGGGAGGTGACATTAAGTATAGAGATATAAATGGCGATGGTAAAATCTCAGCCTTAGACCGTGTGCCTATTGGAAATCCAACAGTGCCTGAAATGACTTACGGTTTAGGTTTATCTGCAGGATATAAAAATTTTGATGTATCTTGTTTCTTCCAAGGCTCGGGTAATTCATCCTTTTGGGTTAACCCATACAACACCGCACCATTTGTTGGAGAACGCCAATTGTTAAAGGCGTGGGCCGATGATTACTGGTCTGAAACCAATAGAAACATTTATGCGAAATGGCCAAGACTTTCTGATACTTATGTGCAGAATAACAACCAAACCAATACTTGGTTTATGCAAGACGGTGCCTTTTTAAGGTTAAAACAAGCTGAAATCGGATATAGTTTGTCTGATAAGTTGATAACGAAACTTAAAATGGAAAAAGTAAGATTTTATGTAAGCGGTACTAATTTACTTGTGTTAAGCAAGTTTAAATTGTGGGATCCTGAATTAGCTGGTAATGGATTAAATTACCCTAATCAGCGCGTGTTTAACTTAGGTGTAAATCTTTCATTTTAAAAAAAATAAATATGAAAAAAAATATATATATAACAATAGTTCTTTTAGCAAGTATGTTTCACTCTTGCGAAAGAGATTATTTAAATGTAGTGCCCGATAATGTGGCAACTATAGACAATGCCTTTTCAAACAGGTTTAATGCCCAAAAGTTTTTGTTTACGCTTTATTCGGCATTACCAGCACCAGGTAGTACAAGTAACCCTGCCTTAAATGGTGCCGACGAAATTTGGTATCCAGAAACCGAGAGAAACAGAGCGGGCGTAAGAATTGCACAAGGTTTTCAAAGTGCTACCAGCCCAAGTTACAACCTTTGGGGCGATAATGGATTGTATGAAGGGATAAGAAACTGTAATATTTTCTTAAGCAGAATTGATGGCGTTCAAGGCCTCCAAGAATATGAGAAAACAATTTGGAAAGCAGAGGCTAAAGTACTAAAGGCGTATTATCACTTTTATTTGGCAAGAATGTACGGCCCCATAGTAATCAGTGATGAGTTAGTTGCCGTATCCGAATCTTTAGATAATGTAAATACCAGTAGAAATACCATAGATGAGGTGTTTACTTATGTGGTTGATTTACTTAACGAAGCTTTAGTAGACCTACCTCTTACCTTACAAAATGATAGTGAGGAATTAGGAAGAATAACACAGCCTATTGCAGCAGCAATTAAAGCACGGGTTTTAATTACTTACGCGAGCCCATTGTTTAATGGAAATTCAGTATACAGTGGCTTTTTGAATCATGATGGCGAACCATTTTTTCCTCAAGCCTATGCTCCAGAGAAATGGGAGAATGCAGCAACTGCAGCTAAAGAGGCGATAGATTTATGCCACGATGCAGGCTTCCGATTATTTCAAAAAGAAGATTATGTTAACAGATCAGGTAATCCTATTACATCGGATATAACACTGCTTAAAGCAGGATTAAGAAGTAGAATGACCGAAAAATGGAACTTTGAGATAGTTTGGGGTCATACAGGGTCTACCTCGGGGATAGAGTTTGAATCAATGCCTCGTTTGTATAATTATTTAACAAACCCGGTTGCTTCTAGACATGCGCCTACATTGCGTGTTGCAGAGATGTATTATTCAAAAAATGGAGTACCTATAGAAGAGGATGTTAATTATGATTACGCCAACAGGTATAAGTTGAGAAGTTCTTTAGAAGCCGATAAATACCATGTGGAAGAAGGACAAAGAACAGCTATCTTAAATTTTGATAGAGAAACCCGTTTTTATGCCGATTTAGCCTTCGATAGAGGGGTTTGGTATGGTAACGGCGCTAACGATGAAAGCGACCCATGGTATGTACATGCCAGAGGTGGTGAGTTTGCCTCGGTATTTGAAATATCTCAATATTCTGTAACAGGGTATTGGCCTAAAAAATTGGTGGCTATTCCTACTCAAGTTAATAACGGAACCTCTTTAAGTACAACACGCTATGCGTTTCCAATTATTCGTTTAGCCGATTTATACTTATATTATGCTGAAGCTTTAAATGAAACCAAATCGGCTCCCGATGCACAGGTATACGAGTATATCGATTTGGTGCGCGAAAGAGCAGGCTTAGGTACTGTGGTAGACAGTTGGTCGGCTTTTTCAAACAACCCTACGAAGCCAACAACCCAAAATGGTATGAGAGAGATCATTCAACAAGAAAGAATGATTGAAATGGCTTTTGAAGGTACAAGGTTCTGGGATTTAAGACGGTGGAAGTTAGCTAAAGAACACATGAGTAAGCCTATTAAAGGTTGGAATGTTTTAGAAGAAGAAGCTGATGATTATTACACGGTTCGTACCTTATATAACCCATCGTATTCTGAGAAAGATTATTTATGGCCCATACCGGAAAACGAAACAATTAAGGATCCTGATTTAATCCAAAACCCAGGATGGTAAACCATAGACTAATTAAAAAAATAAAAATATGAAGAAATTATTCAAATTAGTAATAGTACCAATGATGTTGGTGTTATTTGCATGCGACGAAGAGCAACATGGCCCTCTAGTTTCAGATGGAACCAATCCACAAGCCGTAGAGAATGTTCAAGTTACACCTATTTATGGTGGGCTTAGCATAAGCTATGATTTACCAAACGATAGCGATTTACTATATGTAAAAGCGGTGTATACGAATTCTAAAGGTGAAACTGCAGAAGTAAAAACCTCTGCTTATGATAATAAAATTGAAATCTTAGGATTTGGTGATACCACAGAAAAAACTGTTGAGCTATATTCTGTAGATAGGTCAGAGAATACCTCAGAGCCTATTGCGGTTTCAGCAGCACCACTAACTCCTCCAGTGTTTCTTGTTCAAGCAACCATGGATATTACCGCAGATTTTGGCGGTGCTAGATTTTCTTGGATAAACGAATCAAAAACACCTATAACCATAGAGTTGTTAACAACAAACGACACAACCGGCGAATTGGAAACTGTAGAAACGATATATACCGAACAAGCGGAATCAAGATCATCTATTAGAGGTTACGAATCTGTACCAAGATTGTTCGCTGCGTTAATTAGAGATAGATACGATAATTTTTCCGATACGATTTACGCAAATACCCCAGATAAGTTGCTAACGCCATTATTTGAAGAGCGATTAGACAAAACTAAATTTAATAAAATCGTTTTAAATAACGATGATAACTGGGATGCTTGGGAAGGCGATTATTGGAATTGTTTTGATGATGATCCCGCTAGTATTGTACATACCCAAGGAGATCATCCGCGACCAAGTATTATGACGGTCGATTTAGGAGCCGTGGTTACCTTAAGCCGATTTAACGTATTACAAAGAAGCCCAGAAATCGCAAGACACTTTGCATTTACGCACGGAAATCCTAAAACCTATACGGTATATGGTGCGAAAGAATTACCTGGTCAAGATGGTAATTTGGATGATTGGATATTATTAAAAGAATGTGAATCCATTAAACCTTCTGGTTCTCCACTTGGAACGAACACAGACGAAGATATGGATCACTTCGACCGAGGAGACGAATACACGTTTGATGACCCTATTGAAATTCGTTATTTCCGTTTTGCAGTACATTCTACATGGGATGGTGCTGGTTATATAAATTTTTCAGAAATGACTTTCTGGGGTAACGTTGTAGAATAATTAATATTAAGAAACAAATTATGAAAAAAATAAAATATTATATTTTACCATTAACTTTAATGCTTTTTTTCGGATTCTATTCCTGTAATGATACTTATGAGTTTCATGAAAAATACATTCAAGATGGTGAGATTATTTATGCAACCAAGGTAGATTCTTTAACTACACTTGCTGGCGATGGCAGAATTAAAATTTCTGGATATTTAACTAAGGGTTTCACTATTGAAGAAATCACTGTGTTTTGGGATAAAGGCGAGAACAGTCAAACTTTTCCCTATACTAAGTCTCAAAACGATACAGATTTAATTGAACTAATAGTTACGGGATTGGAGGAGAAATCTTATGAATTTGATGTTTACTCAAAAGATGCCGATGGAAATGAATCTGTTAAAGTTACTGTATTCGGTACGGTTTACGGAGAAACATACCGATCTAATTTAGAGGCAAGAGGAGTAAATTCTTTTACATACAATAGTGATGGAAGTGCCACCGTGAGTTTAAAACCAAGTAGTGAACTTACTAGGGCTACCGAAATTAAATTCACGAATTTAAGCGGTGAGGAAGTTGTTGTTTCTGTGCCACAAGAGGAATCTGAAGGCGTTTTAGAGCAAATCGACCGTTCAGCACCTATTATGTACCGTACGTTTTATGTGCCTACAGCCGCCGATGAGGATGGTAATGAAACTTCTATTGATGAATTTGATTCAGATTGGAAAACCTATGTGTTTCCAGGTACCATTACTGCAATCCTATCAAGCTTTACTTTAGAGCCAATATCTGGTGGAATTATCGCAAACTGGGAAAATTCAGAAAATGCATTAATGACTTTTGAATTTAAAAATAACGATAAACAAGGTAATGAGGTAAGCAATACGGTGGTGTCGTCAGAATCTATGGGAACTTATACGTTTTCAGGGATGACAAGTGAAGAACAGGAAATTGAAATTACTGTCTCAGATATTTACGGAAATTCACAATCCATGACATTCTCAGTTACTCCGTTGGCAGCGGCAGGTAAAGGCAGCTGGACCATTGTTGATTTCTCAACCGAAGAAGCTGGGGGTGAAGGCCCTGTAAATGGTTATGCCACTGCAGTTATAGATGGTGATGTATCTACATTCTGGCATTCAAAATGGACCGGTAGTGGTTCGTCTTACCCACATCACTTTACATTCGATATGGGCGCAGAGAAACAAATTACTGGTTTTGAGATTTTTAGAAGAAGCGGAAGAACAGGTGCCGCTACAGAACACGAATTTTGGGTAAGTAACGATAATGTAAACTTTACACAAGTAGCTACATTAAGCGCAGATTTAAATTCTGATAATGGTTTTACAGCCAATACGGCTAATGTTGTTACAGCTAGATATGTTAAGTATGTTGCAGCTTCAGGGCCAAACAATTTCACCTATTTAGCCGAAATTAATGTGATAGAACTATTAGATTATGCAGACTACTCAATTGTAGACTTTTCAACAGAAGAAGCTGGTGGCGAAGGCCCTGTAAATGGATATGCTACGGCCTTAATTGATGGTGATACGGGAACTTTTTGGCATTCCCAATGGACAGGTAGCGGTTCGTCTTACCCGCATCATGTTACTATTGATTTAGGATCAGAACGAAGTATTGGTGGTTTTGAGATTTTTAGAAGAAGCGGAAGAACAGGAGCTGCAACAGAACATGAATTTTGGGTTAGTAGCGATAATGTTAACTTTACTCAAGTGGCAACCCTAAGCGCAAGTTTAGATACAGACAATGGGTATATCGCTCATGCCAATGGAGTGGTCTCAGCGAGATATGTTAAATATGTTGCTGTATCAGGCCCCAATAATTTCACATATTTAGCAGAACTTAATGTTTTTGGTTTAATAGACTAAATTTTTATAAATTAACAAGAGGGTTCTTTTAACCCTCTTGTTATATTTTAACTATTTTTTTACGCTTAAAATGCATGCTTCTTAAGCATTGCACGTGTTTTTCTTTGGTCTGTTATTTGTTTTTAACAGTTACCAACAAAGTCTTTCTTTTTATAAATCTTCCTTAAATGAAAAATTTATTACAAATTTTATCAGCTATAGGTTTGTGTTTTTTTATGCATCAAAGTATGCTTGCCCAAATTAACATAACACCGTATGATGAATTACCAGGTGTTAATCCTATTAATAAACCAAGCTATAACGAAAATTTTCCAGCTTGGGCAAAATTACTATACCAATATCCTATCAACTTTAATGAAATAGAAGAAGGCTATCAACAGCATTTTAAAAAATATGGTAAACAAAAAAATGCCATTATAAGATACTATAAAGTTTGGAGAAGAGTGGTTGGAAATTTTGCCGATGAAAAAGGGTTTATTCACCATTTAGAATCTAAAAACTATAGGTCAAAACTATCAAAATTAAACAAACAAAATAATAAATTTGTAGACCCTTCAAACTCAAATTGGACTTTCTTAGGCCCGAAAAATACATTTTGGCTTAATGAAGATAATAGTCCTACAGCAAAACCCGTAGCGCCTTGGCAGGTTAATGTTTATGCTTTTGATGTTTTTTCTGAAGACCATAATATTTTATATGCAGGTACCGAAACAGGTTATATGAATAAATCCGTTGATGGCGGATTAAACTGGACCTTGTTAACTCCCAACTATGTGTTTTCTGGTGGTATAGTAGCAGTTACCATTCATCCAGCAAATGCTAATGTTGTGTATGTTTCGGCAGGAAATCAATTGCATAAAACATTTGACGGTGGAAATACGTGGACTCCTTTATTGCAAAACGGCACTTATTTTTCTTCAAATCACATTTTAATAGACCCAAACAACTCAAATAACATGTTTGTTTCTACTGATAAAGGCATATTTATGTCTACAGACGCCGGAAGTACGTGGATCCAAAAATCCACAAGACGAACTTACGATATTGAGTTTAACCCAAATAATAGCAACATACTATACGCCATGACCACGGCGACTAATGGTAATTTTGAAATTTTACAATCGCAAAATGGGGGCGCTAATTTTTCTGTAGTTTCAGGATTCCCTGCAATTTCAGACTCAAGTGGTGGGTTAATTGCTGTAACTAAAGCAAACCCAAACTTATTATTAACTACCATGCTAAGTGCAGATAATACCCCGCATTTATATAAGGGTACCAATAGTTCTGGAAACTGGTCATGGACTAAGGTTATTGATTGTAATACAAATGCTTTTCCATACAACAATGGTCAAGGATATTACGATTTAGTTTTAGAAATATCACCTACCAACGAAAATCAGTTTATGGTTGGTACCACAACCTTATTTAAAACAAACAACGGCGGTAACAGTTTTGATGCCATTGGCGGCTATTTTGGTCGATTTTCAATTCACCCAGACATTCAAGACATGAAATGGTTTGATGATGGCTCCGTATGGTTAGCTACCGATGGTGGTACTAGTTTTTCTACAGATGCATTTGAAACCGATTTTCAGCCTAGAATAAATGGTTTGGTAGGTTCCGATATGTGGGGATTTGATCAAGGCTGGAATGAAGATATTGTTGTTGGTGGTAGATATCACAACGGAAATACCGCTATGGCAGATTTCTACAACAATAAAGCACTTCGAATGGGGGGAGCAGAATCTCCAACAGGTTGGGTTATTCATGGTAAAAGTAGGCATGTCGCTTTTAATGACTTGGGTGGTGGCTGGATATTACCAAGTACCGCAGAATCTGTTTACGAAGGCAAATTTAGTTTCTCTAAATATCCAAACATGTTGGAGTACGGTGGTAGTAGAGGAAATTTAATACACCACCCTAATTATTTCGAGATATTGTTTTTGGGTGAAGGCAATAGCTTCTGGGAAAGTACCGACATGGGCGAAAGCTTTGAAGCATTACATACATTTGATGGAGAAGTTATGTGTGTTCAAATGAGTGTGTCCAACCCAAATGTAATATATGCCGATGTTAAAGGTTATGGGTTGTATAAAAGCGAAGACCAAGGAGTTACATGGAGCTATAAACCTTCGTTGAGTAATAATGCTAATGGAGGCGATAAAATGAAGGGAAGAACTAATATCGCTACTTCACTTTATGATGAAAACACGGTGTACGCTTGCTATTCAAATGGAACTTGGACAGCAAATAAGGGACAGGTTTTTAAATCTACAGATGGCGGAGAAACCTGGTCTAATTGGTCTGGTTCTGTAAATAGCCATACTAAAAACTTGGTAATACAGCCATCAAATACTGGCGAAGATTTAATATACCTATTTACAACTAGTAAAAATGGTGAAAAATCTCAATGCTATTATAGAAAGGAATCTATGGCAGATTGGGAATTATTTGGAAATAATTATCCTGAAAATTTTGCAGTTAATACGGCTATTCCCTTTTATAGAGATGCCAAACTTAGGCTAGCCGGTGGAGGTGGTGTTTGGGAAACACCATTACAAGAACAAAACTTTATACCTATTATAAATCCATGGGTAGAAAACATATCAAATAAATGTATGGACGATGTTTTGCATTTTGATGATCATTCTATTTTAAATCACGCAGGTGCCAGTTGGAAATGGGAAATAACTCCTGCACCAGTTTATATAAGTGATGCCAATATTAGAAACCCGGAAGTAATTCTGGGTAACCCAGGATCTTATACGGTAAAGTTAACCGTAACACAAAACGGCGTAGATTATGTAAAGGAAATTCCTAATATGGTTACCACAACAACATGTCCGTCTATTACAGATTGTAATAACCCTGCCGAACTGCCAAAAAACGAGTGGTCTTTAATCTATGCTGATAGCGAAGAGGTTAATTATCCAGGTTTGGCTACTATGGCCTTTGATGGTGATCCATCTACCATTTGGCATACACGATGGAGTACTGGAACAGATGCGCATCCTCATGAAATTCAAATCGATTTAGGCAATTCTTATAACATTAGTGAATTTATTTATACGCCAAGGTCTAGTGGTCAAAACGGAAGAATAAAAGATTATGAGCTTTATTTTAGCTATGACAAGAATAATTGGGGTAGTGTAGCCCACTCCGGCACTTTCGAAAATACGAATGCAAGACAAAAAATCACCTTTGCTACACCTGTAAAAGGACGATACATGAGATTAGTAGCGCTCTCTGAGGTTAATGATGCAGCGTGGACATCTGTCGCGGAGTTAACGGTAGTGGGGTGTATAAGCGATAATTGTCCTGGAGTAGATAACCCAGATCAGGCTGATTTTGATAACGACGGTATAGGAGATGCTTGTGATGAAGACGATGACAATGATGGTGTTCTAGATATAGACGACCTTTGCCCGGAAACCCCGTTGGGAACTGCCGTAAATGCCCAAGGTTGTAGCCTATTTATATTGCCGGTTAACAATTTTACCATACAAGCGATTGGTGAAACCTGCAGAAGTAGTGATAACGGAAAAATTATCTTAACAGCAGCAGAAGCCCATAATTATATAGTAACTCTAACGGGAAATGGCAATACCGATACTTTTGAATTTACCGATACATTAGAGCTTACCAATTTACAGTCTGGAACATACAAAGTATGTATAACGGTTAAAGATGTGCCGGAAACTGAGTTTAAAAGATGCTATGATATTGTAATTACAGAACCATCAGATTTGGCCGTTTTATCAAAGGTAAGTGCCGATAAAAAATCGGTTTCACTAAACTTAGCTAATGGAACAAACTATACCATTAATTTAAACGGTACCATTACAACCACTTCAGATTCTCAAATTACTTTAAAGCTTGCCAATGGAATGAATACGCTTCGTATAGGTACAGATAAAGAATGTCAAGGGGTATTTGAGAAATCCATCTTAGTTTCAGAAAAGGCCATAGCTTACCCAAATCCTTTTACCGATTATCTTCAAATTAACATTGGTGATAATATTTCGAAAATGGTATCTGTAAAACTATATGCTACCACAGGGAAACTTATTCAATCAAGGTATTTACCAGTCCGTTATAATACTGTTGTTATAGACGGGAGGCATTTTAAAAATGGCACCTATTTGGTAACTATTGAAACAGCTTCTGGTCCATCAAACTTAAAAATCGTAAAACAATGAAACCATTAAAAAAGAGTTTGTTTACGCAAATAGCAAATACACGAGTTTTGTTCATATTTTGTCTTATTTCAGCTTGCAGTTCAGGTGACGGAGGCGATGCACCAATAGATCCTGTAAAAGAAATTAAAGAGCCAACAGCAGCTACATTAGTGTTTCCCGAGGCAAATAGCGAATGTACAGAGGGCACAATAAATAATGCAACTGAAAGCACTATTAATTTTCAATGGAATGCAAGTAAACATACTGATAGCTATAATTTACAGGTAAAGGATTTGATTACAGGAACGGTTACTAGCTATTCTACTTCAGAAAACAATTATGCTGTAAAATTAAAAAGAGGCAATCCGTACTCTTGGTATATCGTGTCCAGGTCAAATAAAACTTCAAAAACGGGTACAAGTGCCACTTGGAAATTTTTTAATGCCGGCGAAGGTGTGTCATCGTATGCACCATTTCCTGCAGAAGCAGTATCCCCTATTAGTGGTACAAACGTTACTAATGGTATTATCACTTTAGAATGGACAGCAAGCGATGTGGATAACGATATTGAAAATTACAATGTAAACTTTGGAGAGGTAAACCCGCCAGCTGAGTTTCAAACAGAGGTTACAGGAACAACTTTAAATAACATAACTGTTGAAGCCAATAAAACGTATTACTGGAGCGTCACAACAAAAGATAGCCAGGGCAATGTGTCTTATTCCGAAATATTCAGCTTTAATGGAATTTAACACATATTAAATAAAATGACAAAAAATAAGATTTTTATCTTTTTAGGCTTATTTGCGGCGGTACTTATAACCAACCCCTTCGTATTTGCACAAAATAATTCCTATATAAAACCTACACGTACAGAGGTGATTGCGCCCATACATAAAACAGCCTTTAAAATTAATTACGGTGATGAATGCAAAGAGCGGAACCAAGGCGGAAACCCCAGGAAAGTATCGGGTTATTTAGCATTTGATGGCTCTATGGACGGAAACAGACAAGTCGATCCGCAAATAGCAGTGGGCGGTGGTTACGTATTGCACGGTACAAATAGCGGTTTAATTATATACGATAAAAAAGGAAACTTTATTCAAGGGGTCTCGCAATCGTGTTTTAATAACGGTATAGATCCAAAACTTTTCTTCGACCCACATAATAAAATATTTGGTTTCAATTTATGGAATCCGTGGGATAAGGAAAAAAAGAAACCCGTAAATATTTCAATCTCCGAAACCAAAGACCCTACAGGTGCTTGGAACACTTACCCTGTACCAGCACCAAACGGTGTAGATGGTGGTGGCATTAGCTATAGTAGAAAATGGATTGGATACTCGTTTCCAGGAGGTGAAGAGCGCACATTTGTTTTAAAAATGGAAGATGCAAAATCCGGTAAACCCGCTACGGTATATCATTTTCCGGGTAGTTTAGGACATCCGGTGGCTACTCAAGATAAAACCGATGATTTGTACTTTTTTGAAATAACAAGAAACGGAGGTTTTATTATAAAACGAATAATAGAAGCCAAAGACGGTTCTCCCATTTGCGAGGTGGTTGCTAAAACACCAAAACGATTGGAAAATTTTGGATGGCCGCCCAAATCACCTCAAAAAAACACTAGTCAGCTAACATCTTCAGGCGACAGAAATCCAAAGAATTTAGTTTTACAAAATGGCTTTATTTGGTTTTCACATACCATAAATATTAACGATAGAGCAGCGGTTCAATGGCATCAAGTAAAAACAGATGGCACCATTGTGCAAACCGGTTTAATTAGTAGCGAAACCTCTAATTACATTCAGACTACAATAGCAGTTAATAAAAAAAATGATGTGCTTGTAGGTTTTCAAGAAACCAACGAAAACATGTTTATTAGTCCAAGATTGGCATTCCGTAAGGCAAAAGACCCAAAAAATACTTTACGCGAAATTATAAGTTTAGGTGAAGGACAAGGGTTTACCGACGGTGTGTCGTGGGGCGATTATAGCGGTAGCATTATTGATGGCGATAACCTAAAAGATTTGTGGACTATACAAAGCATAACAGACGAAAACGGAAAAGGCGATACGGTAATAGTTAAAGTTCCATTTTAAAATGAAGATTATTAATAAGCAAAGCGGCATACAAAGGGGACTTTTAGTTTCTATTTTATGTATTCAATTCATCATTACATCATGTGTAAATTCAAATAATTCAACAACAAATAAAACCGTTGACTTTACAACTACAATACCAGTAGCAGGTAATACATGGATAATTAACGACTTGTATAAAAACAAAAGTATTTCGAAAAATGGTGTTGAAAACTGGACAGATTTCAACGATGTTATTCGTACTTATTTCTATGCCAATCAAACCGGGAAAATCGATGTAGGCTTGCGCATTAAAACAATAGACGGCAATTCTCGTATAAAAGTAACTGTTGGAGGTAAAAGTAAAGAGGTTAATATCTCCAATACCGAGTATAGTGACATTTATATAGACGAATTTGAGATCGGATCAACCGGATATCATTTTGTCGATGTTCAGGGCATTTCTAAAAAAGGAAATGAAATTGCTAAACTCCTTAGTGTTAAAATTGGAGGTATGGCAACTAACGAATTATCGTTTATAAAAAAAGAATCTAATTTTTATTTTGGTAGACGCGGTCCTTCGGTTCATTTAGGTTATAAAGAGCCAAAAGGGAAAGATATCACTTGGTTTTACAACGAAATTACCGTACCTAAAAATAACGATGTTATTGGGTCGTATTATATGGCCAATGGTTTCTCAAATGGCTATTTTGGTATGCAAGTAAACTCAAAAACAGAACGCCGCATATTATTTTCGGTATGGAGTGCGTTTAATACCCAAGATCCTAAACAAATCCCAAAAGAATACAAAGTAATACCCTTAGGGAATGGCTCTGGCGTTCATGTGGGTGAGTTTGGTAATGAAGGTTCTGGAGCACAAAGCTATATGGTGTTTGATTGGAAAGCAGAAACAACATATAAGTTTTTGTTAAAGGGCGAATCGAAAGTTGAAAACTCTATCGATTATACAGCTTATTTTTATGCGCCCGAGGTTGGTGATTGGAAACTTATCGCTAGTTTTAGAAAACCAAAAACCAAGGATAAGCATATCACACGTACCTATTCGTTTTTAGAGAATTTTGAGCCTAACAGTGGATACATTGAAAGAGAAGTGAATTTTGATAACCAATGGATTTACGACACCAATGGAGATTGGACCGAACTTACATCGGCGAAATACACTGCCGATGCAACGGCCAGAAACGGTGTACGGTTTGATTACGATGGCGGTGCCAATGGCAATAGGTTTTATTTAAGAAATTGTGGATTCTTTAGTAATAACAAAGCTTTTGATGTACAGGTAACTCGAGAGCCAAACAATGTTGCTCCGCTAATTGATTTTTCTGCTTTAGAAACACCAAAAATACAGTAAAACCCCACTTAATAGTTTGTTGTTTTGTTAAAGGTCGTTTAAAACTATTTAAACGACTTTTTTAGTCTTCAGTATTGTCTTTTTTCTTGCCACTCATCATAAAATTGATAAGTATTCCTACTAAAGTAAGGCAAACAAGACCAAAAATAGCAATCATTACTACGCCGTTGGTCCAGTTGTAAAGTGCAATAGTTTGAGTTATCATAATTAAAATTTTAAACAAAATTAATAATCTAAATGTTTTGTAAACATGATTTTTATCAGATAATAGCTTGTGCTTTTAAAATTACAAAAAAGATTTTAACCCTATTTTAATGGATTTAGATTTTGTTTATAAAAAAATAGATATTGAATTTACAAACCAAGGTTGTAACTTTGCATTATTAAAAATTAATAAAAATATGAGCCACAAAGCAGGTTTTGTAAATATAATTGGCAACCCAAATGTGGGAAAGTCTACCTTGATGAATGCCTTTGTTGGCGAGAAATTGTCGATAATCACATCCAAGGCACAAACCACACGACACCGTATTTTGGGTATTGTAAACGGCGATGATTTTCAGGTGTTATTTAGCGATACGCCCGGTATTATAAAACCGGCCTACGAGTTGCAAGAATCTATGATGAGCTTTGTTAAATCGGCTTTTGAAGATGCCGATATTTTACTCTACATGGTTGAAATTGGTGAACAAGAATTAAAAGACGAGGTTTTTTTTAAGAAAATTAAAAACTCGAAAATCCCCGTTTTATTACTATTAAATAAAATTGATAAAAGCGACCAACAACAATTGGAAGCCCAAGTACAGCTTTGGACGGAAAAAGTACCCAATGCCGAGATTTTTCCTATTTCGGCTTTAGAAGGTTTTAATGTAAAAGAAGTGTTTAATCGTATTGTTGAGCTACTTCCGGAATCGCCTGCATTTTATCCAAAAGACCAATTAACAGATAAACCAGAACGTTTTTTTATAAACGAATCCATTCGCGAAAAAATCTTGATGCATTACAAAAAGGAAATTCCTTATGCGGTTGAAATAGAAACCGAGGAGTTTTTTGAGGAAGAAAACATCATCCGTATCCGTTCTGTTATTATGGTAGAGCGCGACACCCAAAAGGGCATCATAATTGGGCATAAAGGGTCGGCCATAAAACGCGTGGGTGTTGAAGCCCGAAAAGATTTAGAAAAGTTTTTTGGTAAGCAAATCCATTTGGAGTTGTATGTAAAAGTGAATAAAAACTGGCGCAGCAACCAAAACCAACTGAAACGTTTTGGTTATAATAGCTAAATAATAAATCTCAAAATTTTTCAAAATAACCTGTAAAATAACTTGTTTTATATTTTTAGGGATTCTGGTTTAGGTCAACCCCATTTTCTTCTAAAACCCTATTCATAAAATCATATAAATCGTGCATCTCATTTTTGCTCGATGCTTTCCCTATACTACCGGCAAAATAAAGGGCAAACCAAACAATAACCATTAAAAACATAAGGCTTAATTGTATCGCGTAATCGTGCTCTAAATTCCAATTGGTATAGGCCCAAATTCCGAAAGCAATAAATAAACCTGCCACCATAAAATGTAAAAACATAAACATGGTCCAAACCGTAGGATTAGGTCCAAACAAACCGTGTAATTTGCTGGAGCTATCTTTAACTTCATTTATTTCCAAATGTAATTGCGGCGACCAAAACTGTTGTTTTGCTTTGGGTAGTTTAATAAATACGTGATCGTCAATCCTGCTAATTATAAACTCTTTTTGTGTGGTTTTAGCATCTTCAAAAGCCTTTAAAAGCCTTTCGTTATTTTGATTTAAATTCATTTTAAATCGCGGACGTAAAACAATTTCATTATTTACCGGCATGCTTCATTTTTAATTTTAGAAAAGTAATATTTTTTTCTTTAAAATATAATTCCTTTTTATTCTTTACTTAAAAACCGTGTTGCATTGGGTATATTTCCTATTTTTGCAAAATATTTCAAAAGAGATATAAAATTCAGTTTTAGACTGTTATAGAAGTAAAAAGCATGAGTAATATAGTAGCCATAGTAGGTCGCCCCAATGTAGGAAAATCAACGTTTTTTAATCGTTTAATTCAGCGGCGCGAAGCCATTGTAGATGCCGTAAGTGGCGTAACCCGAGATCGCCATTACGGTAAAAGTGATTGGAACGGTAAGGAGTTTTCGCTTATCGATACGGGTGGTTATGTTTTGGGAAGTGATGATGTTTTTGAAGCTGAAATTGATAAACAAGTAGAGTTGGCCATTGATGAAGCCGATGCTATCATTTTTATGGTTGATGTAGAATCGGGTGTTACGGGTATGGATGAAGACGTTGCCAAACTGTTGCGTAAAGTTAACAAACCCGTTTTTTTGGTGGTTAATAAGGTTGATAATGCGAAACGAGCTGAAGATGCCGTGGAGTTTTATGCCTTAGGTTTGGGTGAATATTACACCATTGCCAGTATCAATGGTAGCGGAACGGGCGAGCTTTTGGATGCTTTGGTTGAAGCTTTACCGGAAAATGAAGAAAAGGAAGAAGAAACCTTGCCAAGATTTGCCGTAGTTGGTCGACCAAATGCAGGGAAATCATCTTTTATAAACGCATTAATTGGAGAAGATAGATATATCGTAACTGACATTGCAGGTACTACTCGTGATGCTATTGATACAAAATATAACCGCTTTGGTTTTGAGTTTAATTTGGTTGATACGGCAGGAATTCGCAGAAAATCTAAAGTAAAAGAAGATTTGGAATTTTACTCGGTGATGCGTAGTGTGCGCGCTATCGAGCATGCCGATGTATGTTTGTTGGTTTTAGATGCCACGAGAGGTTTTGACGGACAAGTACAAAACATTTTTTGGCTGGCAGAGCGCAACAGAAAAGGTATTGTGGTTTTGGTTAATAAATGGGATTTGGTTGAAAAAGACCATAAATCGATGAAAGAATTCGAAAAAACCATCAGAAAACAAATGGAGCCTTTTACCGATGTGCCCATTGTTTTTATTTCTGCACTTACCAAACAGCGTATTTTTAAAGCTATTGAAACTGCCGTTGAGGTTTATAAAAACCGTACTAAACGCATTAAAACAAGCCAGTTGAATGAGGTGCTTTTACCTATTATAGAAAACTATCCGCCACCAGCATACAAAGCAAAATTTGTAAAAATTAAATACATCATGCAATTGCCAACACCGCAACCGCAATTTGCATTTTTCTGTAATTTACCTCAGTATGTAAAAGATGCCTATAAGCGTTTTCTTGAAAATAAATTACGCGAGCATTTCGATTTTAGGGGCGTTCCTATTAGTGTTTATATGCGGAAAAAATAACATTTTCTTATTAAATTTTTAAGTTTTATTTAAGAATAGTCATACGTTTGTTGCTTAACTTGGCCTTTAAATTTTATTTAAATCACTATCAGAATAAATTATCGTTTCAATTGGGTTGGTATAGAGTTTAAATAAGAAAAACATACTAATCATCAATCAATTTTTTAATGAGACACATCATTTTATTTTTAGTGTTATCGAACACTTTCTTGTCATTTTCGCAATCTAAACCTTTTAATATTTCTGGAACTGTAATTGACGAATTCAACAAATCCCAATTAGAATCGGCAACGGTTTATTTGCAGCGCGTTAAGGATAGTGCGTTGGTTACCTATACCATTTCAGATAAAAACGGTGAATTTACTTTAGAGGGAAAAACTTACGATGAAAAGCTGAATCTTTTAGTGTCGTACGTTGGTTATAAAACAATAAACAAATCGATTAACATAAACAAAGAAGACATTAAGCTAGGAACCATTAATATGATGGTAGATGATAATGCGTTAGATGAGGTAATTGTTAAATCTACCCCGCCAATAACTATTAAAAAAGATACTTTGGAGTTTAATGTAAAATCTTTTAAAACAAAAAAAGATGCCAATGTTGAGGATTTGTTAAAGAAACTTCCGGGAGTTGAGATTGACGAAGCTGGAAAGATAACAGTAAACGGTAAGGAAGTTAATAAAATATTGGTAAACGGAAAGCCCTTTTTTGGAAACGATCCCACCATTACAACCCGAAATTTGACTAAAGAAATTATTGAAAAAGTACAGATAACCGATACAAAGTCCAAGGCTGATGCTTTTGCAGGAAAAGAAAGCGATGGCGAAAACAAAACCATAAACCTAACCATTAAAAAAGAAAACAATAAAGGGGTTTTTGGTCGTTTGGCGGCGGGTGCCGGGACTGATGAACGCTACGAATTTGCTGGTATGTTTAATTATTTTGATAACGATAGGCGTATTAGCCTGCTTTCTGGTGGCAATAATATTAATTCGGCTGGATTTAGCTTTGGTGAAATTAGAAAAATGTTTGGCGGCGGTAATCGAATAAATATTAGTGGCGATGGTTCTTTTGCAATTGATGGGCGTTCCTTTGGTGGCGGTCAAGGCATTACAACCTCCAGAACTTCGGGACTAAATTATGCCGATAAAATAGGCGAAAAAACCGATGTTTCGGGAAGCTATTTTTACTCGGGTAGCGAATCGGAGAATACCTCTTCAACCCAACGCGAAAATATTCTGCCCGATACCCGATATTTTACCGATTCAAATTCAAGTTCTTCAAACTCAACCGATAGCCACAGGGCCAATACCGAGCTGGAATTTAAAATAGATTCTACATTATATATCAATGTGAAACCCTCATTTAACTTCACAAAAAGTGAAAATATATCGTCAAGAGACGAAACCTCAAGAGATATTGATAGGGTATTGATTAATGAATCCGAATCGTCTTCTTTTGTTGAAAATACAGCTAAAAACTTTAGCAACAATGTTAATTTAACCAAGCGTTTTGGGAGCAAAGGTTCGTTTCTAAGACTCTATTTCAATAACCGAAACAACATTACGGAGACCGATGATTTTTTAGATTCTGAAACCAATATTTATGGCGCCACGCCAAACGATATTATAAGAAAGCAATTTACTGATGGCGAAAACCACTCTAGCAACGTTTCAACAGGAATTACTTACAGGCAACCTATTTTGGGCAAAAAATTAGCATTGGATTTTAGTTACCGTTACAACAGAAACAAGCAAGAAAATATAAGAAGCACTTTTGATTTTGACGAAGTAGAACAGGATTACAATACCTTTAATAAGGATTTGAGCACCAACTTTAAATATATTGATGATAACAATACCTTTGGTTTGGAATTATCTTATAGAAAAGACAAGCTGTTTGCAGAAATAGAGACCGATTATGTGTTACGAACTTTAGAAAACCAAGATTTTTTAAGATCTGATTTAGACCTAAAAAGAGACTTTAATAATTTACAGCTTTCATCAACTATACGATACCGATTTAGTCCAAAAGCATCATTTAGAGCCGGTTATAGGTTAAGAAATAGCGTACCCAGTTTAAGGCAATTACAACCTTTTCAAGATGTGTCTAATCCTTTAAATACAGTAGTTGGTAATCCTAATTTAAAAACAGGTATAGACCATAGGTTTAATGTTAACTTCAATGCTTTCGATTTTAATAAAGGCACTGGGTTTTACGGTTATGTTCGTGGTAATTTTAGAAATAATCAAGTGGTTTCTAAATCAATTATAAATGAGGATTTAGTACGTAATACAACTTTTGAGAATGTAAATGGCAACCACAATATCAATTCTAGTATATGGTATAATAAAAAGGTGAAAATAGACTCTTTAACCTCAATAAAGTTTGGTTTTGGCTCATCAATAGGGTTAAGCAAGAACATTAATTTTAATAACGGAGTTAAATATAGTAGTAGGGTTAATAATATAGGGCCAAGTGTGAATTTTGAGCTTACGGTTAAAGATTTGTTGGAAATTAGACCACGCTACAGGTTGCAATTCACAAAAAATAGATATGATATCGATGCTTTTAATGATAGGAGTTTTGTTTACCACAACTTAAATGTTGTCACTGGTTTTTTCTTGCCCAAAAACTTCGAGTGGCGAAATAATGTAAACTTTAATTATAATCCCAATATAGCCGATGGATTTCAAAAAAGCGCTTGGTTTTGGAATTCGACTTTGGCCTATTCGTTTATGAAAGACAGCGCAACCCTAACCTTAAAGGCTTACGATTTACTAAACCAAAACACCAATGCCAGACGAATCGCCACCGAAAACTACATACAAGACTCACAAAGTACCGTTTTGCAACAATATTTTATGCTAAGTTTTAGTTGGAAATTTAACAGTTTGGGTAAAAAAGGAGAAGTAAGAGAAAGCAGATTTCATTTTTAAATTGTTGGAACGAAGAAATACGAAAAAAATGGTTTGTTGTTACCAACTACCACCCGCACCACCGCCGGAAAATCCACCGCCACCTCCAAAGCCGCCAAAGCCTCCGCTACTGGAACCACCGCCAAAGCCTCCACCAAAACCGCCAGAACCTCTGCGGTAGTTGCCACGGCCCATATTGCTTAAAATAATGGCTTCTAAAATATCACTGGCGGGCGATCTGCGTCCACCATTTCTACCGCCGCCACCGCGCCGGTTATTGGAAATGGAAATAAGAATTATAATAAATATAAAAACAAGGATAACAATAAAACCAACGGGAAAGTTATTGGTTCTTCTCGAAGGTTTTTGGTTGTTTTTATATTCACCACTTAAAACCTGAAAAATCGCATCAATGCCTTTGTCCAATCCCCGATAATAATCATTGCGTTTAAATTCAGGAATAATAATGTTTCTGATAATTTCGCCGTTTATACCGGCAGTAAGTTTGTGCTCCACGCCATAACCAGGAGCAATCCATATTTTTCGGTCGTCTTTTGCCAATAAAACAAGGATACCGTTGTCTTCTTTTTTTTGACCAATGCCCCATTTATGCCCCCATTTAGGTGCTAACAGCCCAATGTTTTCGCCTTTTGTAGTGGGGATGATTACAATTAAAATTTCGGTTGAAGTAGAATCGTTGTAATGTTTTAATTTATCAAACAGCAGTTTGTATTCCTTAGTGCTTAAGGTTTTGGTGCTATCGATTACCGGCGGTATAAAACTTGGTTTTTCAGGAATGTTGTACTGCCCAAAAGAAAGATTTAGAGCGCAAAATAACGTTAAAAAAGTAACGACGCACTTCACTTCTTTTTTTAGTGTTGGAATACTTAAAACTGAATGTTGCATATTAAAAGTTATCCTTTTGATATTTCGTTTGAAAGTTCGTTGCTGTCGTTGTGTTTCCAAGGAAAATGATGAGCAAGCTCTGTGCCTGCTTTTTTAATACCCTCGACTAAGCCTTGTTTAAAATGACCAGATTTAAAATGCGTTTGCATGATATCCTTTGTGCTATTCCAAAAATTATCCGGAACCACATCGTTAATGCCTTTATCACCGTAAATAACAAAACTTCTATCGTCTACAGCAACATAAATTAAAACCCCATTTTGTAGTTTGGTATTGTCCATTTTTAAATAATGAAACACCTCCATAGCGCGTGAAAAAGCATCGGTTTTTGAGGTTTTTTCAATATGTACACGTATTTCTCCGGAAGTGTTTGCTTCGGCAATTCTAATAGCTTCTATGATTTCCTGTTCTTCTTCAGGTGAAAGAAAATCTTCAATTTTAGACATGTTATTTTTAGTTTGAAAAATCTACCTGAACCGGTTGGTTGGCACCAGCTTCAGCATCAAAATATGGTTTTTCGTCAAAATTTAATATGCCAGCAAGAATAGTATTTGGAAATTCATTCACATGGATATTATAAGGTTTTATGGCTTCGTTGTATCGTGTTCTTGCCGTTTGAATTGTGTTTTCGGTGCTCGTTAATTCGTCCTGTAATTTTAAAAAGTTTTGATTGGCCTTTAAATCAGGGTAACGTTCTACGGTTACCAATAAACTTTTTAATGCGCCGCTTAATCCGCCTTGCACTTGATTATATTGTGCTAATTGTTCAGGCGTAACATTTGCGGGGTCTATGGTAATTGAAGTGGCCTTGGCACGTGCATTAACTACAGCCTCTAAGGTGCTTTTTTCAAAATCGGCAGCACCTTTTACGGTATTTACCAAATTACCGATAAGGTCGTTTCTGCGTTGGTATGAGGTCTGTACGTTACCCCAGGCTTCTTTTACGCCTTCGTTTAAATTAACTGCTGTGTTATTAAAACTTTTTCCCCAAGAATACAAGCCAATTACAAGTATTCCTATGATAATCCATGGTAAAAATTTTTTCATTGTTGTGTGGTTTTTTAGTTGATTTTTATAAGGTTACTTTAATATGTTGAGATTTAACTAAAAATGTTACAAATGATTTTTAATTTTAATCAATTGATTTTTTACATCTTCAAGTTTACTTATTATTTCAAAGTTATTTAAAGTCTCTTTTTTGCTTTCTTTTAAATGGGTTTTAGCGCCATCTAAAGTAAAGCCACGCTCTTTAACAAGGTGGTAAATAAGCTTAAGGTTTTTAATGTCTTCGGGTGTAAATTTTCGATTGCCTTTAGCATTTTTTTTGGGTTTAAGCACATCAAATTCCTTTTCCCAAAACCGAATTAACGAGGTGTTTACATTAAAGGCCTTGGCAACTTCCCCAATGGCATAATATCTTTTTTCTGGTAAATCTATATGCATTAATCTAATGATTGATTTTCTAACGAGGCGTGTTCTAACAATTTACTGAATTCTTCAGCTGTTAAACTACCATAGTAAAAGTTTATGGGATTAATGCGCGTGCCATCTTTCCAAATTTCGTAATGTAAATGTGGCGCTTGCGATCGGCCTGTGCTTCCAACAAAACCTATCAAGTCTCCGCGTTTTACTTTTTGGTTTCGTTTTACATTGTATTTATATAAGTGGGCGTATAAGCTCATATAGCCAAAACCATGATCAATTCTAATATGTTTGCCATAGCCGCTAGATCCTGCATCGGCACGTTTTACAATGCCATCTCCGGTAGCGTAAACAGGGGTGCCTCTTGGCGCCGTAAAATCCATGCCCCAATGCATTTTCCTAACTTTGGTAAAAGGATCTGATCGCATACCGTAACCCGATGCCATACGTGTTAAATCTTCATTACTTACCGGTTGTATGGCCGGTATTGCCGCCAAAAGTTTTTCTTTTTCTTCGGCTAAAACGGTAATTTCATCTAACGATTTAGACTGTACCACAATTTGTTTTTGTAAAATGTCCAAGCGCTTATTGGTTTCAATAATCAATTCAGAATTATCGAATCCCTCAAGATTTTTATATCTGTTAATTCCACCAAAACCAGCTCTTCGCTGCTCTTCGGGTATAGGGTTGGCCTCAAAGTAAATTCGATAAATATTGTTGTCTCTATCGGCAACGTTGGCAAGGACCGCTTCGGCTTCGTCCATTTTTTTGTTCAATAGCTCAAACTGCAATTTGGCATTTTCCAGCTCTCTTTTTAAAGCTTTCTCTTTGGGCGATTCAAAATATAAATTCCCAATAAAAATAATGATAAAGGAGAACAAAAAGGCGGCTAAAAGAAAAAGCGAAATATAGGCAAATGTCTTTCTTTTTTTGCGCTCAATTTTACGATAGGAAAGCGATTCGGGATCGTAATAAAATTTTACCTTACTCATTGTTTAAATTATACTATTTTTGCTAAAATTTAAGATGATTAACCCTCTTATATTATAAGCAAACGAACAAACCTACAAAAAAATTATCTTATGTTTTGCAATAATAATTCAACGGTAGGTTTACGCTGTCCTAAATTTAAAATAAATTTGCAGCATAAATATAAAAATTGTTTCGGTTTAAAACCAATTTAACAGAAACAAGATTTACAAAATAAGTACATGAAGTCACAAGATATCCGATCAAAATTTTTAGGTTTTTTTAAAGAAAAGAAACATAGCATTGTGCCGTCTGCCCCCATGGTTTTAAAAGACGACCCCACATTAATGTTTGTAAACTCTGGTATGGCGCCTTTTAAAGAATATTTTTTAGGGAATGCTAAGCCCAAAAACAATAGGGTAGCCGATAGCCAAAAATGTCTGCGGGTTTCTGGGAAGCATAACGATTTAGAAGAGGTTGGTTACGATACATACCACCATACTTTATTTGAAATGTTAGGCAACTGGAGCTTTGGCGATTACTTTAAAAAGGAAGCCATAGCTTGGGCTTGGGAGCTTTTAGTGGATGTTTATGGTATTGATAAAGACATTTTATACGTTACTGTTTTTGAAGGAAGTGATGATGCCGATAAGCTGCCCATGGACACCGAAGCATATGATTTTTGGAAACAATACATTTCTGAAGACCGCATTTTAACAGGGAATAAAAAGGATAATTTCTGGGAAATGGGCGACCAAGGCCCTTGTGGACCATGTAGCGAAATTCATGTTGATATTCGCTCTGCAGAAGAAAAAGCCAAGGTAGACGGTAAAGATTTGGTAAACATGGATCATCCGCAAGTGGTTGAAATATGGAATTTGGTATTTATGCAATACAACCGAAAAGCCAACGGCAGTTTGGAAAACCTTCCTGAAAAACATATCGATACCGGCATGGGCTTCGAGCGTCTTTGTATGGTTTTGCAGGGTGTACAATCTAATTACGATACCGATGTGTTTACGCCCATAATTCGAGAAATTGAAACCATAACCAATAAAAATTATGGGAAGGATGAAACGACCGATATTGCCATTCGTGTAATTTCAGATCACGTTCGTGCGGTAGCGTTTTCAATAGCCGATGGACAGTTGCCAAGTAACACGGGTGCCGGCTACGTTATTCGAAGAATTTTACGTCGTGCCGTGCGTTACGGATTTACTTTTCTCGATAAAAAGGAACCCTTTATTTACCGATTAGTTGATGTTTTAAGCAGTAAAATGGGAGAGGCTTTTCCTGAATTAATAGCTCAAAAACAACTTATTGAAAATGTTATTAAAGAAGAAGAACAATCGTTTTTAAGAACTTTGGATCAGGGATTGATATTGTTAAATCGTATTGTTGATGAAACCAAAGGCGATACTGTTTCTGGCGAAAAAGCTTTCGAATTGTACGATACCTACGGTTTCCCCATAGATTTAACGGCTTTGATTCTTTCTGAAAAAGGATTGAAATTAGATGAAAAAGGTTTTGATGAGCAATTGCAAAAACAAAAAAACCGTTCGCGTGCAGCTAGTGAAATGTCTACCGATGATTGGACCATTTTAAATGACGATGCCGTCGAGGAATTTGTAGGTTACGACACACTTGAAGCTAATGTAAAGTTAACCAAATACAGAAAAGTATCCTCCAAAAAGGATGGCGATATGTATCAATTGGTTTTCAATTTAACACCGTTTTATCCCGAAGGTGGAGGGCAAGTTGGCGATAAAGGCTACTTGGAAGATGCCCACGGCGATGTGGTTTATATTTTAGATACCAAAAAGGAAAACAACGTTATTATTCATTTTGCCAAAAATCTTCCCAAGCATTTAAATGAAACTTTTAAGGCTGTGGTAGATGCCAAACAGCGCTACCGAACCGAGTGCAATCACACGGCCACACACTTGTTACATCAAGCTTTAAGAGAGGTTTTGGGCGACCATGTCGAGCAAAAAGGAAGTGCCGTACACTCCAAGTATTTGCGATTCGACTTTTCTCATTTTTCAAAATTAACCGCAGAGCAATTACGCGATGTTGAAAATTTTGTAAATAGCCGAATTGAAGGGAAACTACCGCTCATCGAAAAACGAAATATCGCTAAGGAAGAAGCGCTCGCAGATGGCGCCATGAGCTTGTTTGGCGAAAAATATGGCGACACGGTGCGTTCTGTTCGTTTTGGGCAATCCATCGAGCTTTGTGGCGGCACACACGTAAAAAACACTGCAGATATCTGGCATTTTAAAATTATATCAGAAGGTGCCGTGGCGGCTGGAATACGTCGTATCGAAGCTATTACAAACGATGCGGTAAAAGATTATTATTCTGAGAACAATCGGGCTTATTTTGAAATGAAAGAATTGCTTAACAATGCCAAAGAACCTGTAAAAGCATTGCAGAATTTACAAGAAGAGAATGCAAGTCTTAAAAAGGAAATTGAAGCGTTATTAAAAGCTAAGGCAAAAAATATAAAGGCCGAACTTAAAAACGAATTGCAAGAAATAAATGGGATTCGGTTTTTAGCTAAAAAGTTAGATTTGGATGCTGCCGGTTTAAAAGATGTCGCGTTCGAATTAGGGAGTCAGTTTGATAATTTATTTTTATTATTTGCCACCGAGCAAAACGGAAAAGCATTGTTATCCTGCTATATTTCAAAAGAATTGGTAGCAAGTAAGGGTTTAAATGCGGGACAAGTGGTAAGAGAATTGGGTAAATTTATTCAAGGCGGCGGCGGCGGACAACCATTTTTCGCAACTGCTGGTGGGAAGAAACCAGATGGCATTGATGAGGCTTTAGCTGAAGCTACGGGCTTTATAAAATAAAAGTTATAACGCAGAGCTTCACAGAGTAAAAAAAACGCAGAGATTCTCAGAGAATTTTATAGTTAAAGTTTCTCAGTGAGTCTTTGTGATACTCAGCGAATCTTTGTGTAGTAGTTACGAGTTTATGAAACTTCAAACCGAAATACCACTTCAACCACAACAGCATAATCAAATAGATTATAACTCTAGTGTATTGTTGTTAGGCTCGTGTTTTGTTGAAAATATAGGTAAAAAACTGGATTACTTCAAATTCAAAAATCTTCAAAATCCTTTCGGTATTTTATTTCATCCAAAAGCAATTGAAACCCTAATCACTAATGCCATAAATGAAAAAGAATATACTGAAAGCGATATCTTTTTTCACAACGAGCAATGGCATAGTTTTAATGCGCATTCAAAGTTAAGCCAGCCTTTGAAGGAAGGTCTGTTAAAGGATTTAAACAAAGAAATTAAATCCACAAATCAACAAATCCACGACGCAACACACATCATCGTTACGTTAGGAACCGCTTGGATTTATAGACATATTAAAACAAATACACTGGTGGCCAATTGCCACAAAGTGCCACAAAAAAAGTTTTTAAAAGAATTGTTGGTTGTTGATGAAATTACAGAATCTTTACAATCAATTATCACACGTATCAGAAGTGTTAATAAAAAAGTCTCTATTATTTTTACCGTATCGCCGGTACGCCATATTAAAGATGGATTTATTGAAAACACACAAAGCAAAGCCCATTTAATTGCTGCTATTCATCAAGTTGTTGAGCCAAGAAACCATCTTCATTATTTTCCATCTTATGAAATTATGATGGACGAACTGCGTGATTATCGTTTTTATAATGAAGATATGTTGCATCCCAATCAAACGGCCATCAATTATATTTGGGATAAGTTTCAAAATGTTTGGGTATCAAAAGAAGCCTCGAAAATCATGGGCGACGTTGATAGTATTCAAAAAGGATTATTGCATAAACCCTTCAACCAAAAATCAGAAGCACATCAAAAATTCCTTCAAAATTTAGAAGTAAAGAAAGTTCGGCTCCAAAAAAAAATTCCTCATATAAAGTTTTAGTTTTCAATCTAAAAAATCAGTCTATTTTCTGATATCCAATAGCGAAGTGGTCTAACATCTTCTATAAATATACGCAATTCATCGTATTGACTTCGCGCTCATTTAATTGCAATTTTGGTGTGTTATTAACCATAAAACAAATTCAACAATGAGACATTTAAAATTAATGGTTTTTCTATTGGCAGGTACGCTAATGCTAAACGCACAAAATGCAGAAACCCCAGACAATAACTACGATTTGGGAGCAAAAATTAACGAAATGACACTTACCGTAGGTGGGGTAATGGTAGTTGCCACAAACGACGGATTGGTGGGTATTAAACCAGGGCAAGACAAACCACTTTTTAATTTTACAGATTATGGACGCGTAAAGCCAGAAGAGCTTACTTACATCCCTTTGTCGCCCTATGTTATGGTAGGTCAAACAGGTTTTGCAAATCTATCTGCAAAAAAAGCGGTAATAGACTATGTGTCTGGTAAAATCTTGTTTACTACCGAGTCTAAGGGTTGGAAAAACATTTTTACTGCCGATGTTATGATGCCACAGAACAAACTGGTTGTAAGTGGTTTTCAAAAAGGAGGAGGAAAGGCAGAAAATGTTACAGCAAAAGTAGCGGTTTACGATCTGGGAACGGGAGATGAAGATTATTCGTTTTTCTTGACAGAACCAGGCAAGGTAACCATGAAATACTTTGCAGTAACAGGCAGACCACTACTTTTAAAAGACAAGCTTTTGGTACCAACAAGCCAAGGTATTATTGCAAAATCGAAATCTGGTGAGACACTTTGGGAAAATGATATTAAAAATGTGAACTGGATGACGAGTAATGAATCAGAGTCTGATATTTACGCCTTTGCAGCCACTTCCAACGGAAAAAACACAAAAATATACAAGATATCTGCCAATGGTTCTTCGGCATGGTCAGATGAGCGTAAGGTAAAAGGTAGTGTTTCTAATTTTGAAATATTGCCTCAAGGACTCGCCGTTGTTAGCGATGTGGCAGATTCTGGCGCCAAAGGACTGGGTAAATTAACCGCCAGTAAAACCGAGTCTAAAATTACCATGTTTAGTGCAGCGACAGGAGATGACTTATGGGAAAAAGCACCGAAAACAAAAGGCTATGTACAACATTTTTATGTAATGGATGATGGAATACTGTTTGGAGTTCAATCCGGAGGCATCAATAAAATATCTTATACGGGAAACACCCTGTTTAAAAAACCTCTGAAAACTGGCGAAAATATTTTAACCATGGCCGAAACTCCACAAGGGCTTATTTACATAACGAGTGAAGATGCCAATATTGTAAATTTAAAAACAGGCGATCAGGTTTGGGATAAACCATTAAAATTTAAAAGAGCAGAAGTCGTGGCTTCAGAATTTGATACTAAAAACGGTAGATATCTTATCAGTGCAGACGAAAAACTTTTCGCTATAGATGAAAAAACAGGGAAAGCAACAATTTTAACGGAATCAGATTTTGAAGAAAAGGAAGATCCATCTGGAGTAGAACTTAGAGATGATGGAATTTTATTAAGCTCAAATCAAAATATGACGTTGTTGGATTGGGATGGAAAAACAAAATGGCACGAGTATTATCGTTCGCCAGGTAAAAGTGCCTTTGGTGCTATTTTGGCCGGAGTTACGGCTGTGGCATCAACGGCTATGGCAAGCGCAGCAGCCTATAGAGCGGGTGCAAATAAAAATTATTTAGGACAATACAACAGCTATGGTGCCGAAATGAAACGTGCCCAAGATATGTTTTCAGAAATTGGTACTGCATCATTTAACGAAATGTCCAAACGCTTTAAAGCGACATCGGCTACCAAGAATTCACAGTTCGTATTAACAAAACTAGATAGTGGTGTTGGTTTGGTAAAGGTAAATAAAGATACAGGTAAAGTAGATAAGGAAATTCTGTTAAAAGATAAAAAACCAGAGTACCAAGTCGATGAATTTGGAGGTTACCTATATTATAAAGCAAATGACAAAACCATTTATGCCTACGATCTTAAAAAATAAATCTTGTTGTTGAGATTTGTTGATTAGGCGTAATAGATTACATTATTGCGCTTAATCTTTTTTTAAAACACTTTTGTCGAATAATTAACTAACATGTTACTTTAAATTGTAGTTTTAAAATGCTATTAATCAGTTCATATCAAAAAACATCGGTTGCTTTATACCTTTTAAAAGGTTTGCAATTGATGTTTTTTTTCGTTTCCTCAATTATCAATTTTAATTATGGAATGGCACTTGTTTTTTGAAATTTTAATTTTAGGAGCAATTATCATTTTGATTCTATTTGCATTAAAAGCGTTTTTAACAATAGTGCTTATAAAAAAGGCATATCAAAACCGGTTTAACCAATTAAAAACCGAATTGCATATTGAGATTGAAAAAAGCAAATCCATCCGTCAAAAAACGATACTTATTGACAACTTAAATAAAACGTTACACAAAAGGGCTTTTACAATTATAGAGGCGTTTTTTGTGTTTCAAAAACTCGTATTTGAGAAGGATTCCTAATTAAACTGTATGATAAAAAAACAACTCTCCATTCTATTTTTAATTTTTGGTTTTTGTGTGTATTCCCAAAACAATTCAGCAAAAATAGACAGCTTAAAAACTATTGTAGCTACCAGTAAAAATCCAGAGGAAAAAGCTGATGCATTAAACCATATTGTTGATGAGTATTTTGATTTAAGTAAAGACTCTGCCGAATTTTACATTAACAAGACATTAAAGTTTACTGAAAACAAAAAAGCACTGGAGAACATACACATACACGGTTTGCTAAAATATGCTCAATTATATATTGTTAAGGGCGATTACGAAACCTCTGCCACATACTATGATAAGGCGTGGACAATTTTAAAAAATGAGTACAACTACGATTTATATACCAAATATTACGGCGATTTGGGGGTGTTAAGTTTTTACAAAGGCGATTTTAAAACCGCACTCCAAAACTTTGAAAAAGCATTGCAGCTTGCCGAAGAAGATAACAATGAGGAAGACCAACTACGTTTTCTTAACAATAAAGCCTTGGCCATGTCTTATTTGGGTAAGGCAGAACCTTCGTTAAAGGTTCATAAAAAAGCCATAGAACTTGCCGAAAAACTTAACGACTCTACATCTTTGGGTAAATCGTTCAACAATATTGGATTGATTTATGAAGACATGAAAGAGTACGAAAAAGCTTTGGAATTTTATTTGGAAGCTCTTGAAATTAAAAAAAACGGAAAAAGCAAAGTTGATGTCGCCAATAGCCTATTTAATGTGGCAGGCATGTACAAAGAAATTGGTGAGAAAAACAACGACACGCTCCTTTATGCCAAAGCCGAAAAACACTATAAATTGGCTATTGAAAAATCTGAAGAAATAGATTATGGCAAGGTTATTCTTTTTTCAAAAACAGGAATGGCGCAATTGGCCACCGTAAGAAATAAACCTTTAAAGGCCATTAAAATTTATGAATCGGTTGTTGAAGCGGCAAAAAAAGCAAACGACAATCAAACCTTACGCGTAACTTATCTCAATTTAGGCGTAAATCATCTTAAAATTAATAATTTAAAACAAGCAGAAGTTTATCTGTTAAAGGCAGAGCCACTTATTGTTGAAGCCGAAAATCCATCCGACATGGCAAGTGTTTTTAAAAATTTGTCTGTGCTTTATAAAACCACAAACAATGTCGCTAAAGCATTGGAGTATTTTGAAAAACAATACGAGGTTGAAAAAAAACTATCAAATAACTCATTAAAAGATAAAATATCGGAATTTGAAGTAAAATACGAAACCGAGAAAAAAGAAAAAGAAATTCTTCTACAACGGGCCGACATTGCCGAAAAAGAGTTGAATCTGAACAGAAAAAACACCCAGCTTTTTGGCTTGGGCATTTTAGCCATTATTATTGCGATTTTGGGCTATTTATTGTTTAATCAACAAAAATTAAAAAATGCGCAGCTTAAAAAAGAAGGCGAATTAAAAGAAGCATTAGTGAAAATTGAAACCCAAAACCGATTGCAGGAACAACGTTTAAGAATTTCGCGCGATTTGCACGATAATATTGGTGCGCAACTCACTTTTATAATTTCGTCAATCGATAATTTAAAATATGGCTTTAAAATCAACAACGATAAGCTTACCAGCAAATTATCTTCAATTAGCGATTTTACAAAAGACACCATTTATGAGCTGCGGGACACCATTTGGGCTATGAATAAAAGTGAAATTTCTTTGGAAGATTTACAAGCCCGAGTATCTAATTTTGTCGATAAAGCAAGTGTTTCGGCCAATAAAACAAGCTTTAATTTTAATATTGACCAGTCACTTTCAAATGATTTGCAATTCTCTTCGGTTACCGGCATGAATATTTATCGCATCATTCAAGAAGCTATAAATAACGCCATAAAATATGCCCAAGCGTCAACTATAAATGTTGAAATAAAGAAACAGGAAAACAGCATTTTGTTTGCAGTAACTGATGATGGTGTTGGTTTTAACAGTAATGAAATTGAAGCAGGAAATGGCCTAAACAACATTAAAAAAAGAGCGGCCGATATAAATGCTGATATTGTTATTGATAGTGCTGTTAAACAAGGTACAACAGTAAAATTAAAGGTGTAAATTGTATATGAAATATAAATTAGCCATAGTTGACGATAATTCTTTTTTAATAAAAATGATTGAAGAAAAATTATCATTTTTTGAAGCATTAACGGTTAAATTTACGGCTATAAACGGTAAGGAGGCACTGCAAAAATTAGAAACCAATCATAACATCGATTTAATTTTAATGGATATTGAAATGCCCGTTTTAAATGGTATTCAAGCGACTGAGGTTATTAAAAATAAATACCCGCATATTAAAATAATCATGCTCACCGTTTTTGATCATGACGAGCATATTTTCAACGCCATAAAAGCGGGCGCCGATGGCTATTTATTGAAAGAAATAAATGCCAAAGATTTGTACAATGGTATTTTGGAAACCTTAAATGGCGGTGCAGCCATGACCCCTTCCATAGCCATGAAAACCTTAAAACTGCTGCGCAATCCCATTGAAATAAATAGCATTGAAGAAAAAGAAAGCATCAAACTAACCCCACGGGAAATCGATGTTTTAGAGCAGTTAAGCAAAGGCTTGAGCTATAATGCCATTGCCGAAAACCTTATCTTATCAACGGGCACCATCCGAAAGCATATCGAGAACATCTACCGAAAACTACAGGTGCACAACAAATTGGAAGCCGTACATAAAGCCAAGAAAAACAATTTGATTTAGCCATGATTTTTTAAATGTAAATTGCACGTTCAAATAAAATAATGCTAAATTAGTGCATGCGAAAAATTCTATTTGGTGTTATCATCACGTTGGTTGTTTTGTTCACTTTTAAATATTGTGATGAAAAAAAGGAGGATAAAATCGTGCTTCAAGAAAGTTCGGCACTCATTCAAAAACAAATCAAAAACGTTGGTAAGTTAATTGTTACCGAAGGCCACTTTAGTGAAGTGTTCAACTATAAAAACTCCAAAGAGATTTTTGGAGAATATTTTACGTCAGATAAAAAAGCATTGGTGGTTGTAAATGCCGAAGTTACTATTGCTTACGATTTAAGTAAAATTGAATTTAAAATTGACGAGGCCACTAAAACCCTTCAAATAATCAGTATTCCAAAAGAAGAAATCAAAATAAATCCAGATTTGGAATATTACGATATGCAATCCGATTTTTTAAATCCGTTTGAAGCCCAAGATTACAACGCTATTAAAAACACCGTAAAGGCATCATTAGCCAAAAAAATAGAAGCATCCGATTTGAAGGCAAATGCTAAAAATAGACTTATTAGCGAACTCTCAAAGTTTTATATTTTAACCAATTCCTTGGGTTGGACATTAACCTACAACGATACCACGATGACCTCCTTAGAGACCTTCCAAAACTTAAAATTGTAAATGCCAATTATGGATAAAGCGACTTTACAAAACATCCACAATCGTATAAAACCGTACATTCATAAAACGCCGGTGTTAACCTCAAAATTAATAGACGAGATATGTGATGCCAATGTGTTTTTTAAATGCGAAAATTTCCAAAAAATGGGTGCATTTAAAATGCGAGGAGCGGCCAATGCTATTTTAATTTTAACCGAAGCGCAGAAAAGTAAAGGCGTCGTAACGCATTCCTCGGGTAATTTTGCTCAGGCCCTTTCGTTGGCAGCAAAACAAATAGGCGTGACAGCTTATATTGTAATGCCCAAAAATGCGCCGCAAGTAAAAAAGGATGCGGTAAGAACTTATGAAGGAATTATTATTGAATGCGATTCAAACATCAAAGCGCGAGAAGATGAAGCTCATAGAGTTGTAATTGAGAAAGGCGCAACCTTTATTCATCCATCAAATGATGATAACGTGATACACGGTCAAGGTACAGCGGCCATAGAATTGTTGGAAGAGTACCCCAATTTAGATTATATCTTTACACCCGTTGGTGGCGGTGGTTTATTGGCGGGAACGCTTTTGGCGGCAATAAATTTTTCTGAAAATTGTAAAGTGATAGCAGGCGAACCCAAAAATGTTGATGATGCTTACAGATCATTAATCTCCGGCAATATCGAAAAAAATGACAGCACAAACACCATTGCCGATGGATTGAGAACCCATTTAGGCGATAGGAATTTTCCAATCATTAAAAAACATGTTGAAAAAATTATACGTGTTGAAGAAGATGAAATAATCTATGCCATGAAATTGATTTGGGAACGCATGAAAATCATCATAGAACCCTCAAGCGCAGTCGCTTTCGCAGCCGTTTTAAAACAGAAAAGTGAATTTAAAAACAAGAAAATAGGCGTATTGATTTCCGGTGGAAATGTAGATTTAAGCCATCTGCCCTTTTAAACTATAACTCTAATTTTTTATACAAACTGTGCCAACCACCGCCGTTTACCACTTCAATACCATTGCTTTTTAAAATAGCGGCAGCACTGCCCGAACGCATACCACTTGCACAACAAGTTATTACGGGTTTGTTGTGTTTTTTTATCTCCTTAATTTGAGAATTGATGTTTTGTAAAGGAATGTTTTTAGACCCCGGAATAGCGCCTTGAGTATACTCGCCCTGTGTTCTAACATCAATAACAATAGCGCCCCTAGTTTTAAAGTCTTTAATCTTATCCTGTTTTTTACTGCCAAAAAGAAAGCTGAATATGCCCATGTTGTATTTTTTATTTGTACAAATATCCAATTAATTTTTAAAGAAGAATGTAACATGTGTTACTAATAATTTATATATTCAACCCAAAGAATTTAATAATGCAACCATACGTTACTTTAACTTTAAACGGCCATATCGGGGTGATTGAGTTTTTTCATCCAGAACACAATGCCATGCCTAGCGATAATCTTAAAAAACTGCAAAACACTATTGTTGAAGCCGGAAAAAACGACGCCATTAGGGTTATTGTTTTAAAAAGTGGTGGCAACCGAACCTTTTGTGCCGGCGCGAGTTTTAAGGAACTTGTCGCCATTGATAGTGCTAAATCTGGACAACAGTTTTTCGCAGGATTTGCCCATGTTATAAATGCCATGCGAAAATGCCCAAAGCTTATAATTGGCCGTGTGCAAGGTAAAGCAGTTGGTGGTGGCGTTGGTTTGGCAGCAGCAACCGATTATTGTTTGGCAACCAAATTCGCAGCCATAAAGCTCAGCGAATTGAGTATTGGTATTGGCCCTTTTGTTATCGAGCCTGCGGTATCTCGAAAAATGGGACAAACGGCCATGTCGCAAATGACGATTAATGCGGAGGCATTTTATTCAGCGGAATTCGCAAAAGATAAAGGTTTGTACGCTGATGTTTTTGATGGCGTTGAAGCTTTGGACGAAGCCGTAAAAACCTTAGCTAAAAAACTAGCAAGCTACAATCCCGAAGCTTTAAAAGAAATGAAAGCAGTCTTTTGGAAAGATACTGCACATTGGGATGATTTACTTATTGAACGTGCCAAAATTAGTGGGAAATTGGTGTTAAGCGAGTTTACAAAAGAAACTTTAAAGCGGTTTAGATAGCGCTAATTTGATGATAGACTAATGTATTTGAAATGAAACAAATTATAACCAAAAGCAACAAAAATGCACATATTCTGAATCAGCTGATTCTGAATGGGTTTTATAATGGGTATATTGGACCTGAAAAGTTTGAATTAATGCGGAATCGATTTCCTAACAACTATAGATTGATTGGAACCTTAAATGAGGATGGAAATTACGATTTGAGATTTGGCTATAAGCATCCAATGAATATCGCTGCAAAATTTTTACTAGCATTCGGAGTTTTTATTTCATTGATATCGCTTATTAAAGGGAATTGGATGCTGCCACTTGCACTGGCTGTATTTGGGTTCATATTTTTTATCGGCTTTAAATTACAAGAAAAAAAGGAAATTAATCTTTTTACTAATAAACTATTAGAATTTCACAAAACGGAATATATATAAATCAATTTACTTTTAAACTTTTAGTAACAATCTCTAATCCATCATCAATTAACCGCCCAACTTCAGGTCTGTTTTGTTTAATAGTTTCTAAATGGTTTAAAATGCTTTCGCATAATTTAGTTTCATTTCCAATAAAAGCGAGTTCGTAAAGTTCAACAGGTAATAACCAATCGTTCGAATGGTTTTCAATAAGTTCCTCTAAAACCTTGGTCCTGGAAATCGTTCTATTTGTGCCATTTCGGTAATCTCTTACTTGTTGATAAAGCGCTTCGAGATTAAGTAATTCCTTAGATTTTTTTACTCGAATGGTTTGAGAAGAGGGTACATGGGTAATTAAATTAAAACTGTTATGATCCGCGGGGCCCGAAAAAGCTGAAACGATTTCCTTTCCAACGGCCATATCATAAATGCCCCATTCCGGTTTAAACAAAACAGTGTTGTTGTGGGTTACCGTGCAGTTATTAAAACTAATCAATATTATTTTGCCTTGAAGGTTTCTTTTTCCGGTTATAATTTCACCTGAAACTTTAATACCGCCTTCAAACTCAAGCGTAATAAGTTGTTCTTCATAAATATTGTACGCACTTAAATCACGTGGACTCATATCTTCAATAGCCAAATTAATGCCTTTAAGTTTTCCGATAGGAGAGCCAAACCCTTTTTTGTGTGTTTCTGTACCATGGCCTACCAACTCTTTTTCTCTATAGGCCAATGCGGTTTCGCCTGTAGTTTGTATGTAAATAGGTTTGCCTTCGTTAGCAATAACATGACTAAACACACCAGAAATTTGAATGCCCGTGCTCAATTCGACACTGCCCAATGCTTGGGAATGAATAAGTTTGTTAACGCCAGAAAGTCCACCCTTGCGCAGCGCCATCGTGTTGGCGAATTCTTCTAAAATTAAGCTTAAATGTGCAAAATCTGGAGTAACATAAAGTTGAGGTTGTGGTTTTGTAATATCGAAATCTTTAAAAGTGGCATCAATATTATAGGGTAGTTTTTTTACCTCATCAGTCATGCACCACGCGCTTTCACCAATCGAGGATAACAATCCTGCGCCGTAAATTTTTGGGTTTTCCAAGCTGCCAATTAAACCATATTCAACCGTCCACCAATGCAGGTTTCGTATTAATGCCATTTCACTGGGTTTACCCATGTTTTTTTGTAAATCTTCTACTTTTTTTTCCGCGGAAGTGATATCGGCTTCCTTAGAATTGGGCGCTTCTTTAATGATGGAAAGGTGCCTTACCGCTTCGTACAACTCGTAATCCTTGGCCGACGAAATGGCTTTGCAACCAATCTCTCCAAAGCGTCGTAAATATTCGGCATATTCTGGGTTGGCAATAATAGGAGCATGTCCTGCACCTTCGTGAATAATATCCGGGGCGGGCGTGTATTCAATATGCTCCAATTGCCTAATATCGCTGGCAATAACCAGCACATTGTAGGCTTGAAACTCCATAAAGGCATTGGGCGGAATAAAGCCATCAACCGCCACAGCGGCCCAACCAATATCTTTTAAAATACGGTTCATCCCATACATATTTGGAATGCTATCAATAGAAATCCCGGTTTGTTTTAATCCGTCTAAATAGGATTTGTGCGCTACTTGGGTTAAAAAATCGACATTTTTTCGCATGACATAACGCCAAACCGCTTGATCGATAGCCGAATAATCATCGTAGTTTTGCGGTTTTATAAACTGTTTTAAATGCTTGGGCAAACGATTTAAAATGGGATTGGATGTATATGAATTAGACATGATTTGGTGTTAAGTAACTTTATGTAAAAATACAAACTCTTAATAAAAGGGACGCTTTCTGATTCTTAAATTTAATGATTCTTAAAGTTTTGCTGTTTAAATTGTTTAAAATGATTTTTTGTTAAACTCGTATTAAAATGAATTTGTATCTTTCAGTAAAATAAGAAAATATGTATACATACCGAGCGAAAATAATTGATGTTTACGACGGCGATACGGTTACTGCCGTTGTAGATTTGGGGTTTCTTCATTCCCAAGAAATGAAATTACGGCTTTATGGCATTGATACTCCCGAAATGAGAGGGCCGGAAAAAATTGAAGGTAGAAAGGTGCGAGATATTGTAAGAGAGATGATTCTTGATAAGGAGGTGACCATTCGTACCTACAAAGATAAACAGGGTAAATACGGGCGCTATTTAGCCAATATTGTTTTGGAAGATGGGTTGGAAGTTAACCAATGGTTAGTTGATAACGGGCATGCTAAACCTTATTTGCCTTAAACAAAAAAACAACCTTTTAAAGTTGCTTTTTTGTTTGGTATTTAATGTTAAAAAAGATTAAATCACAGTTGTTTACTGCGCCATTCCCGGAGGGTATTTCTCCATAATTTTAGCAACAAA
Source organism: Hwangdonia lutea (assembly GCF_032814565.1). Lineage (GTDB taxonomy): Bacteria > Bacteroidota > Bacteroidia > Flavobacteriales > Flavobacteriaceae > Hwangdonia > Hwangdonia lutea. The sequence continues at coordinate 532,098 of NZ_CP136521.1, read as the reverse complement.
CTCTTTGATGCGGGCGTCTTTTTTCTCCATGTTTTGCGATAAATAGCCGGTTCCCATACCTTGCCAAACCAATTCTTTTTTGTTGGCGTCAATTAAATCTACATATAAAACACCTTCTGTTGATCGCGAAACCGAACTGGTATGGTAACTGTTCCAATACCAAGGGTGCCAACCCCAACCATAACCGTATGGACCAAAACCGTTGTTGTAAAAGTTAATTTTTTCACGAGATTTTGTAAAGAGGCTCACCAGTAAATCCGGGTTTTCAGATTTTGTAAAGCCTTTGGCCAATAGTTCGCTTTCAATCGCACGAAGAATCCTGCGTTTGTCTAAGTCGCTAATTTCGGCTTTGTCGATACCGGTTTTGTAAAACGCAAAGGTTTTGTATTCATTGAAATTTGCATTTTTATCGTAATCGGTTGCCACTCTTATAGAGCTACAAGATGATACCAAAATTAACAACGCCAAAAATGGTAATGTTTTAAAAAGTTTTTTCATAGCCTTCATATTTAGTTTTCTTTTTTATTTCTAAAATACAAAAATTCATTGATAAATTTTGATTTTTAGGTAATATTAACATCAATAATCGTACCAAGGAAATTAGAACAAACCGGTTGTGGCCGATACTTTTTTAATATAGGTTACCCGTTGTGTATTTTGAATGAAAATAATTTCTATATGTCAGTTCGAGTGGTTTTGAGGCACGAAAAGTTGTATCGAGAACCCATTTATGGTTCAAAAATTCTTATTCTCGATACAAATTTTACTCATTTCAATCGTAAAATTCACTCGAATTGACAGAATTCTGCCAAAATACACAACGGGTTATACGTTGTTTATTTCATCTTATATAACCATCTGCTTAGCCGGTGGTCATGCTCTATTGGCTTTGCCCAATTTTTAGACCTAACAGGTTTCAAAAACCTGTTAGGTCTGGTGTTAGTTGAAGCCTCGTTTTTTTATGTTTTGTTGCTCATTACTCTTTTTAGGGGCTTTACAAAGCCACCTTCTCAGGAGGTGTGTTTTTTACTTAGCTGTTCTGCGTGAAGTTGATGGGTTGTAACCATACGGGCAGTGTCTGCAACCGCTTTCGCAGCAATAGCCACGTTTTAAATGGTATTGCTCGGTAAAACAGCGGTAACCTTCTGGCGTTAAATAGTAGTCGCCTTCTTCAATGGGGATGATTTTCTTCATTATGTTGCAAATATAATATATATTGGAAAACCATTCATCCACACATTGCTTAAGGTTTTTAATTGTTTATCATCTGTATGACGTTGAAATTTGGATTGGTTTTTGAAAGTAGTTATTTATGATTTTTATTTCGAAGTACTTAGTGCCAAAAGGATATACCGGATTAACCATTTTTCCTTTTGTGTTTTTAAAATCGATTCGGTTTAAAACGGATTATGTTTTAATTAACCACGAGAAAATTCATTTAAAACAGCAATTGGAAATGCTACTGATTCCTTTTTATTTGGTTTATGGATTGGAATTTTTATGCCGATTAATCCAATATAAAAATTGGAATTTGGCTTATCGCAATATTTCTTTTGAGCGCGAAGCTTACACCAACGAATTGGATTTAGATTACCTAAAACAACGCCCGTTTTGGGGATTTTTAAAGTATCTTCGCGTCAATGATTTTTAAGCTTGAACATAGTATTAATCAGCCTGTTGTTTTTTCAAAAAACAAAGGTGTTACGTTATTTGTAAAACGCGAGGACAGCATTCATCCATTCGTGTCGGGGAATAAATACAGAAAGCTAAAATACAATCTTATCGAAGCCAAAAAAAAAGGTTTTAAAACGCTTCTCACTTTTGGTGGCGCGTATTCAAATCATATTGCAGCGGTTGCTGCGGCTGGTGAACAACAAGGTTTTAAAACCATAGGTGTAATTCGAGGCGATGAGTTGTTTAATGCTCTTGAAAACAACCCGACCTTAAGTTTTGCCAAACAATGCGGCATGCAATTTAAATTCGTATCGCGAGAGGAGTATCGGAATAAAACCACCAAAAAGTTTATAGGTAATTTGGATAATGAATTCGGTGCGTTTTACTTAATTCCAGAAGGCGGCACCAACACTTTGGCCATTAAAGGTTGCGAGGAAATTTTAAGCGAAACGGATAAAGATTTCGATTTTATCTGTACAGCGGTTGGAACCGGCGGCACGGTTTCGGGGCTTATAAATGCTTCAAAACCCAATCAGCAAGTTTTAGGTTTTTCAGCTTTAAAAGGTGATTTTTTAAAAGAAGATATTAGTAAATTTGTAACCAAAACCAATTGGAAACTCGTAACCGATTATCATTTTGGAGGCTATGCCAAAATAAATGAGGCATTAATCAGTTTTATTAATGATTTTAAAAAAGATCATCAAATACAGTTGGATCCTGTTTATACAGGGAAAATGATGTTTGGAATTTTCGATTTAATCGATAAAGGGTTTTTTCCAAAAGGATCTAAAATATTAGCCATCCATACAGGAGGTTTACAAGGCATTGTTGGAATGAATGCGATTTTAAAAAAGAAGAATTTACAAATTATTGAATAAAAAAATGAAGCGATTACTTTTAATAAGTTGTTTAATGGTGATGATTTTTAGCTGTCGGTCTAAAAAAGCGATTGTAACTAAAAAAGAAAAAAACAAAACAGAACAGGTTGAAACCAAGGTTAAAACTACCGAAACCGAAGGTAAAGTTACGGTTACACCACCCAAGGTTTACGCCAATAAAGTTGAAAAATATATAGATACCTATAAAGATATTGCAAAAAGTGAAATGCAATTGTACCACATTCCGGCAAGCATTACATTGGCCCAAGGTATCTTGGAATCGGGTTCTGGAAACGGGCGACTTTCAGTTGAAGCCAATAATCATTTTGGTATAAAATGCCATGGATGGACTGGGAAAAAGATCTATCACGACGATGACAGAAAACAAGAGTGTTTCCGAAAATATAAGGATGCCAAATACTCGTTTAGAGACCACTCACTGTTTTTAACCGAGCGCAAACGCTACGCAAAACTTTTCAAACTTAAACAAGAAGATTATAAAGGTTGGGCAAAAGGCTTGCGGGCCGCGGGTTATGCCACCGATAAAAAATATCCGCAGAAATTAATTAGTTTAATTGAGCGTTATAAGCTGTACGAATACGATAAAGAAGTGCTGGGCGATAGGTATGTAAAACACGAAGCGCCCAAATTTAGTGATGCCGTAACTTATACCGTAATTAAAGGTGATACCTTGTATTCCATTTCAAGAAAATATAATATTAGCGTAAAAGAACTTCAAAGTATAAATGGTTTAACCGATAATACCATCAGTATTGGTCAGGCATTGATTGTTAAACCATCATCAAAAAATTAATAAAACACATGAATTATAAACGTAGTAGCGCCTTATTTGCGCAAGCAGAAACCGTTATTCCGGGCGGTGTAAACTCACCAGTACGTGCTTTTAAGGCCGTTGGCGGATCACCCATTTTTGTAAAAGAAGCTAAAGGCGCGTATTTGTACGACGAAGACGGAAACCGATTAATCGATTATATAAATTCTTGGGGACCTATGATTTTGGGTCATGCCTACGAACCGGTTGTAAATGCGGTAATCGATAAGGCCAAAAAAGGAACATCGTTTGGCATGCCAACGGAAATTGAAACCAAAATTGCCCAATTAGCGGTTTCCATGGTGCCAAATATCGATAAAATCAGGTTTGTAAATTCCGGAACCGAAGCCTGTATGAGTGCGGTGCGTTTGGCTCGTGGTTATACGGGTAAAGATAAAATTATAAAATTTGCGGGCTGTTATCATGGGCATTCCGATTCGTTTTTAATTCAAGCGGGTAGTGGTGCGGTAACTTTTGGGTCGCCAAATAGCCCGGGCGTAACCCAAGGCACGGCAAAAGATACTTTGTTGGCGCGCTATAACGATATTGAAAATGTGTCTGAATTAATTGAAGCTAATAAAAACGAAATAGCCTGTATTATTATTGAGCCCGTGGCGGGAAATATGGGTTGCATCCCACCAAAGGGAGACTTTTTGGTCGCGTTGCGGAATTTATGCGATGCCCACAACATCTTGTTAATTTTTGATGAGGTGATGACAGGGTTCCGATTGGCCAAAGGAGGTGCGCAGGAATTGTTTAATATAAATGCTGATATTGTGTGCTTCGGAAAAGTAATTGGTGGCGGCTTGCCCGTTGGCGCATTTGCCGCACGAAACGAAATCATGAATCATTTAGCGCCATTGGGTCCAGTGTATCAAGCGGGAACTTTAAGTGGAAATCCGTTGGCTATGGCGGCTGGATTGGCGATGTTAAATGAATTGAATAATAATGCTGAAATTTTTAACCGTTTAGCTGAAAAGACAGCGTATTTGCACAAAGGAATAGCCAAAGTTTTAAATGAAAATAATATTACACATACCATAAATAGGGTAGGTTCGATGATTTCGGTACACTTTGATAAAGCTAAAGTTGTAGATTTTGAAACCGCTGCAAAAGGTAATAACGATACCTTTAAAACCTTTTTCCATGGTTTGTTAAACGAAGGCGTTTACATTGCCCCAAGTGCTTTTGAAACTTGGTTTATTACCGATGCTTTAAGTTATGAGGATTTGGATTTTACGATTGCTGCTGTTAATACAGTTGCAAAAACACTGTAATTCAAATTGAGATTTAATTGGTATTCAAAAAAACAAAACGCATTTCTGAATTCAGAAATGCGTTTTTCATCAACCAAACTATAATCAACTAACCAACCAAAAAGTTATTGTTGTTTTTTCTTTCCGTGGCCTTTTTTACGGTATTTGTTTTTGTGCATTTTTTTTGTTTGTGCCTTTTCCCATTTGGCATATTGCTCGTTATTTAAAATGTCTTTCATTTTGGCTTTCATCGCTATTTGATGGTCCAATTTTGCATTCATCATCGCATAACGCTCTTCTTTTGTTGGTTTCTCAGTATTACCACTTTCCTTTTTCGCTTTACGCGCTTCCATTATCGCTTTTCTTTTCGTGGCATTTTCTAAGTTAATTTCCTGAATTTTGGCTTGCTGCGATGCATTTAAATCTAAATGCAAAGTCATTTTTTTGGTTTGAAGTGTTGCAATTTCTTCAGCAGAAAGCATCATCATTTTTTTGCCCTTTTCTTTGTTGGAGTGCTTTCTTTTTTGCTCTTGTGCGGTGGCCTGTAACGCTAATAAAGCCACGGCAATTATTGCTATTTTTTTCATTGTCTTGATGTTTTAAGTTATTTGTAATTAGGACTAAAACAAAACGAAAAGGTTTAACGCTAATTCAAATTTAACGCGCTATTAACGTTTTTAATGTTTTCAATAAGGCTTAATGTGGTCGCGTAAAGCGGCTTGTTTTCCATCTTGCTTTTTAACCAAGCATAGAAACTCATTACAAAAAGGTCTTCGCGCTGGCTGTCAATCCACTCAAAAGATTTTTCAACTTTATCTTTAAAAGCTTCAGAGGTTATCTTTTCCGGGTTTTTATAACAATCTTCAACCAGACTTAAATAAGTTAGCACGCGCTGTTGATTAATGCTTTTCAAATAATGGCTGTGATTTCTTTTAAAACTCAATAACCGCGATTCTACCAAGTCGATGTTTTTTAATTCGATATGTAATAAAATTTCAATCAAATGCTTTTTAATGACCCAGTCTTTTCCAGCTTTTTCGGTGTACCAATTATCTGTGTGATAAAATTTAGAAAAAAGTGTGTATGCTTTTTTCAATTCGTTTTTTTGAAAGTAAAACATGATTAAACTTAGCCTAATATCCAGTAGTGTTTCCATGTCGGTATGCTTAATCGTTGCCAGCGGTGATAATGTTTCTACGGCTTCATCGGCTTTGTTGGTATAGTTTAAATTTAGGCTTAGAAGCAAATGGTATTTCAGCCTGAAGGAATTGTAGTGTTTTTTTTGTTTCTCATTCATGTGTTCGTGCATTAATTCCAAATACTGCATTGATGCGTCGAATTTTTTATTTCGGAATAAGGTATTGGCTATAAAATAAAGAATTTGAATATGATAATACAACTGTTTTTCACGGTCTTTGTGAGCAATTATAGATTGATATGTGTTGATTAAAAAAGGTTCTATTTTTAAGTAATCGTTGGTTACAAAGGCCGAATAGCTGTTAATGGCGACCAATTGATACAATGATTTAAACGACATCGCATCGGTTAAACTAATCTGGTGTTCCTTTAAGGTGTGGTTTAAAATGGTTTGAAAATCCACCACATCACCTTTAAAAGTCATGTTGTTAAGCGTTTGCCGGATTTTTGCATAAACTATATTCAGCTGGTCTTCCAGTTGATGGTTTTTTTGATTGCTTTTAAATTTTGAAATAAGCTGATTAATATCTGCGGAAGGATGCGCGTACGCATATTGGATTTTGGTGTGGTAAATTTCGTTTAACAACGGAAACAGATGATGCTCGATGGCTAACATTTCAGCTTTGTCTAAAATTTTATAAGCCACCTTGTACTGTTTGTGCTGCAAACAAGTGCGCGATGCCAATATGTATTTAATAATTTGCATATCGATGGCTTTTTCATCTTGTAAACTCGCATTGGCGATAAATTCGATTACAGATTGATACAAACGTTTTCTCAATGCGTGATACGCTCCCTTTTTACTGGTGCCATAAAGTTTAAAACACAGAGTTTCCGAGTTTAAATCGTCATTTGCCAAATACCTAAATAACTGAACGTTTTTAGTGTCGTTGCGTTTGTTCTTTTTTTCCAAATAGGCTATAAAACGCTGTTGGTCTTCGTTGGAAAAAGTAGAGATAATGGTGTTTAAATCATTCATTTAATCGTCATTATATAATTTTAAATATTACTAAATATAGTGATTATGTGAAGAATTGCAAATAATATATCGTCAGTTTTAGTCAAAAATTGTATTTCACGTGTTCTTGAAGTTTCGGAGTTTTGTGTGGTAATCATTAAAACAATAATTATGAATTATGAAACAACGGTGTCTTTAGATAAAAAATCTAAAAAATCAGACACTAAAAAAGAAGTTAAAATTTACGACCAGAAACCAACAGCAGCTTTTATTGGTGCCTCTTGGAGTGCCTTGCTAATAGGCATGACCTCGTATTGCATTGGCCTGTGGAATGCCGACATGCAGCTGAACGAAAAAGGCTATTATTTCACCATTTTATTGTTTGGTTTATTCTCTGTTATTTCAGTGCAAAAAGCGGTGCGCGATAAGTTAGAGGACATTCCCGTAACCGATATTTACTATAGCATCAGTTGGTTTACAACGGTAACGTCTATCGTGTTGCTGGTTATCGGACTATGGAATGCCGATTTGATTTTGAGCGAAAAAGGCTTTTACGGCATGTCTTTTCTGTTGAGTTTATTTGCTGCTATTGCGGTGCAAAAAAATACACGGGATGTGCAGTATATTGATAGAAGTTGTGATGAGGAAAAATAACTATAATTTGAGTTTGTAGTAAATAAAAGAAATCTGCCAATTAAGGAATGAAATTTTTTTTTCAGACCTGTCAGGTTTTCAAAACCTGACAGGTCTTTTAATCAAAACAAAAGAACAAAGGCTTGTTTTGATGGTTGGTTAGTTAACCCAAAACCTCGTGGTTTATGCCTGCGAGGTTTTAAAAATTTTAAAAATGAAACCTAAACTCACTAAAGAATTAAAGGAATTTTCTGAGAAACGATTAACAACTAGTGGCAAAACAATGTTTTACACAAGTATAATAACATCGCTGTTTTTACTTTTTATTTACCTTAATGCAACGGTTTTTAAAATGACATTTGTACTCATAGGTGTTTTTCAAGAATTGCTTACCATACCTAGTATTGTAGCTCAACCTATACTATTGTTTTTATCATTAAAGCAATTTATTAGAATAAAATTCAAAGTAAGATCGTACGCATTTTATACCTTAACGGTATCTTTAATTACAACGATATTAGCTTTCGGAAGTTTGATTATAGCTAAATTACCATCAGTTTTTTAAATGAATAATTATGAATTCAAAAATCCAAAACGATATAAACGAACTTGTTGAAGCCCAGGTTGTTTCAACAGAAGTAGCTGCCAACATCGAAACCTATTACAAGTCCAAAAAAGTAGATTCACCAAACCGATTATTTACGGTGTTTGCCATATTGGGCTCCACGTTGGTCGGCCTTGGCATTATTTTAATTCTCGCACATAATTGGGATCACTTTTCCAGAGGCATAAAAACCATGTTCGCTTTTGCGCCATTGCTTATCGGGCAGTTTTTTGTAGGCTATTCCATTTTAAAAAAGAAAAGCGCCACTTGGAAAGAGGCCTCGGGTGTATTCTTGTTTTTTGCGGTTGGTGCAAGTATGGCATTGGTAAGCCAGATTTACAATATTCCGGGAAATTTTAGCAACTATACGCTTACTTGGGTTCTGCTTTGCGCACCATTAATTTACCTGTTAAAATCTCATGTCTTAGCTGTTTTACATATTGTTTTTGCAACCAATTACGCCTGTGCTTTTGGATATTTTGATGGCAACCAAACGCCATGGATTTACTTGCTATTGGTCGCTGTACTTCTGCCACATTATTTTAAATTACTTAAAGAAAAGAAAACGAACAATATCACTTCCATTTTTAATTGGCTTTTGCCTTTAAGCGGTGTTATTGTTTTGGGAACTTTTGTTGATGGTAACGGAGAATTCGGGTTTTTAATGTATGTTATTTTATTCGGATTGTTATATAATATCGGGAAACTGCCATATTTCGATAATCAAAAATTAAGACGAAACGGGTACTTAATTTTAGGATCTTTAGGAACCGTTTACATGTTGTTATTAACCAGTTTTGAATGGCTGTGGCAAGATATTTTAAGGCACGATATGGCATTGGGCTCTCAAGGGTTTTATGTGTCCGTAATCCTTTTTGTAATAACCTTGGGTGTTTTAATCTATTCGTATTCAAAAAAATGGATTCAAAATTTCAACCTATTTCAATACGTATTCATCATTTTTACGGTCATCTTTTTTATGGGACTATCCGGTAATTTCATTTCTATCATATTAATTAATCTGCTCATTTTGGCTTTAGGAATTATTGTTATAAAAATTGGCGCCGACAAACTTCATTTTGGGATTTTAAATTATGGTTTGTTAATAATAACCGCACTTATTGTGTGTCGTTTTTTCGATACGAACATGAGTTTTGTTATTCGAGGCTTGTTGTTTGTAAGTGTTGGCGTGGGCTTCTTTTTAACTAATTATTTAATGCTTAAAAGACAAAAATCAAAACAAATTAAATGATGACGCTATTAAAGAACATACTTAAATTTATTTTATGGGTTTTAGCATTTCCCGTAGTGTATCTTTTGATTTCATTGGTGTTAACATCAATTACCGTAAATAAAGGTGAAGTTGGTTTGAATTCCGGAAAGACGATTTATTTAAACACCAACGGCGTTCATTTAGATATTGTAATTCCTGTAAACGAGGTTGACGATGCCTTAAAAAAAGGACTTAAAATGAAGGATGAAAAATACTTATCGTTTGGTTGGGGCGACGAAAATTTTTATTTGAATACGCCAACATGGAATGATTTGACCTTTAAAACCGCTTTTAGTGCGATGTTTTTAAAGGGCAACGCCTTGATTCATTTAACACGACATTCGCGGAAAAATCCAAAATGGACGGTTGTTAATCTGAATGAAAAGCAATTATCTAAACTCAACACCTATATTTTAAAAACTTTTCAGTTTGATAACCACGGAAATAAAATCATTTTAGAAAATAAAGGCTATGCTTTTAATGATGATTTTTATAAAGCCAAAGGGAGTTATTCCATTGTAAAAACCTGTAATTCTTGGGCGAATTCAGCGCTTAAAACAAGTGGTTTAAAAAGCTGTTTTTGGACGCCTTTTGATTTTGGAATTATTAATAAGTATAAAGATTAAAGATAATACACCATGAAAACCATACACATATTCATACTATTTATAGTTGTCGCAATAGCACAGCTCTTCGTGCCTGCACAAATGATTTTTAACCAAGAATCAATCATAAAAACGGGCACTGCCTATAAATTTAAAACACAGCCTGTAGATCCCAGCGATCCGTATAGAGGTAAATATATCAATCTAAATTATGAGCAAAATACCTTTATTACAACCGATTCAATTTGGGAGCGACAAGATAAAGTTTACCTGTATTTAGAAACCGATAGTTTGGGTTTTGCAAAAATAAACCAAGTCAGTAAAACACCTTTAAATTCAGATAAAGATTATATAGTCGGCAACGTGTGGTGGTACAATAAAGCCGAACAAAAACTAAATTTCAATCTGCCATTTAATCGGTATTATATGAAAGAAACCAAAGCTTATGATGCCGAGGTTGCCGTAAGAAATAATCAGCGCGATACCATTCAAAACACAACCTATGCTTTGGTGTATGTTAAAAATGGCGAAGCGGTGTTAAATGATGTTGTAATCAATGATATATCTATTAAAGATTATGTTGAAAAAGAGAACAATAATCAATAGAACGATTTATTGTATATTAGTAATCTAACGGAATTTTGGCATGCCTTATTGGTTACATACGCTTATAATTGTCTTGATCATTTATATTGCAATAAGTATTGCGTTGTACTATTTGCAAGATTATATGCTGTTTAAGCCTGAAAAACTTCCTGCAGATTTTCAGTTTAATTACGAAAACCAAGATTTTGAAGAACACAACCTTGAAACCCGCGATGGTGCGGTTATAAACGGCATTCTTTTTAAGCCCAAAGGTAAACCAAAAGGCATTGTTTTGTACCTAAAAGGAAACTCGAAAAGCATAAAAGGTTGGGGCAAATTCGCGGTAGATTTTACCCGACACAACTACAATGTTTTAATGGTGGATTATCGAGGTTTCGGTAAAAGCACGGGCAGACGCTCGCAAAAAGCCATAAAGCGCGATTTGCAAGTGGTGTACAATAAAATAAAAGAACGCACCACCGAAGATAGAATTATACTTTACGGACGCTCGTTAGGCTCTGGTTTCGCAGCAAAATTAGCGTCAATGAACAATCCTAAAATGCTTATTTTAGATGCGCCCTATTACAGTTTAACCAAGGTCGCTGCACGTTATGCACCCTTTATGCCCTTTAGTATTTTAATGAAATACCCCTTGCCAACCTACAAGTGGCTAAAATATGTACAATGTCCCATTCATATTATTCATGGCACAAACGATAAACTAATTCCGTATAAAACCAGTATAAAATTATCGAAGGTCAATCCTAAATTAACCAAGTTACATTCGGTGATTGGTGGCGGTCATAAAAACTTAAATACATTTGAATCGTATCATAAAATGATTCACAATATACTCCACCAAAAATCATTCGACATCGATTTATCAACCACAAGCATTCATGTTAAACACAGTTCGAAACCCACTAAAACAAAAGTTTAAAAAAGCAGTTTTAATCCTACTAAGCATCTATATTATGGTTGGTTCTCTATTATATTTTTTACAAGAAAAAATGCTATTTTTTCCTACTGTTTTAGAACAGGATTACATATTTCAATTTTCGAAACCTTTTGAAGAGTTGTTTTTAAAAACGGATGACGATGCCGTTATTAATGCCATTAATTTTAAAACTGAAAACCCAAAAGGTGTTATTTTGTATTTCCATGGGAATGCAGGCGATTTATCGCGTTGGGGCTTTATAGCCGAATATTTTGTTGAAAAGCAATACGATGTGTTAATAATAGATTACCGAACATACGGAAAAAGCACTGGAAAGTTAAGCGAAAAGGCGTTGTATAATGATTCGCAGTATGCTTATAATTATTTAAAAGAGCGCTATGCGGAAAACGACATTACACTTTACGGCAGGTCTTTAGGCACAGGAATAGCCGCATATTTGGCATCAAAAAACAAACCCAATCAACTCATTTTAGAAACGCCGTACTACAGCATTACCGATGTGGCAAAAACCAGATTTCCGGTGTTGCCTGTTGAAACCTTGTTAAAATATAAGTTGCCAACGCATCAATACCTGCAGAAAACAAGTAGTCCGATAACCATATTACACGGTACCGATGATGGGATTGTGCCTATTACTTCAGCTGAAAAACTTTTAAAATTGAATAAAGAAAATTTAGAATTTATTACCATTGATGGTGGCGCCCATAATAATTTGATTGAGTTTGAGGCTTATCATAAAGCAATACACAAAGTGCTTCCTTAATTTATTTAGTGCTAAAATGAAAGTTTAACAGATTGTAAATGTTTTCTTTTTTAAAAGGTTTGGATATGTAGTTGTTCATGCCGTTTTCCAAGGCTTTATCTATGGCTTCTTTGGTAACATTTGCCGATAAGCCAAAAATAACAACCTCTTTGTCGAGTTTTCTAATCTCTGTGGTAGCTTCCCATCCGTCCATTACAGGCATGTGAATGTCCATAAAAACAAGTTGGTATTTTTTTGTTTTAAATTTTTCTAACGCAATTTTTCCGTTTTTTGCAGCATCAGAATTTATGCCTAAATCTTCAAGAAATTTTTTAAGCACTATGATATTTAGGTTATTATCATCAACAATAAGAACGCTCAAATCCGATAAAGCAACATTTTTTAAACTGTAACCAGTTAATTGTTGGTTTTCTTCTTTTGCTATAGGAAAAGTGACATCAAATTCAAAATTAGTGCCCACATCCGGAACACTGCTAACGGCTATTTTACCGCCCATCATCTCAATAAAAATTTTGCTAATGGCCAAGCCTAAACCGCTGCCTTCAAATTGTTTTTTTATACTGTTTTCAACTTGGGTAAATCTTTCGAAAATGGTGTCAAGTTTGTTTTTGGGTATACCAATACCTGAATCTTGAATAGATATATTTATTCTTAGTTGGTTTGTATTAACTATGGCTTCGTTGTAGGTAAGGGTTACGCCACCAGAGTTTGTAAATTTCAGTCCGTTTTTAATTATATTGCTTACAACTTGCAGTAGTTTGCTTTCGTCGCCAATAACGCTAATATTATGGGTGTTGTTGAAATTTCCTTTTAAATATAGTCTCTTTTTGAGAAATAGAAATTGATTAACTTCCAATAATTCTTTTATTTTTTCTGAAGGATTAAAACAGACTTCGGCTAACTCTATTTGTCCAGATTCAATTTTTTCGAAATCCAATATATCATTTACAATACTCAATAAATTGTTGGACGACTTACTCATTAAGTCAAGATATTCCTTATCGGTATTATTTAGTTTGCTACTTTTTAAAAGTTCAATAAAACCCAAAATGGCATGAAGTGGTGTGCGTATTTCATGGCTCATATTTGATAAAAACTCCGATTTGGCCTGTGAAGCTTTTTCTGCTATTTTGCGCGCTTTAATTAGTTTTTTATTGGTTTGCGATAACTTAACATTGGAACCAAGAGCAAGTTTAGTGCTTTCTCTGGCGCTCAAATAAAAGTAAACAAGAAAACTTATTAAGACACAAAAGATTAAGCCGACAACAAGAAATAAATTGGTAATAAACTTTGCCTGAGACAAAATCTGTTCTTTATTAGCCGATACATTTAATAGCCATTTTTGGTTATCCAAAGGGTCTACCAATATGCTGTCTTTATACACAAAACTATCTTTGGAATTAAAATTGTAATGCGCGTTTAGTTCATAAAAAAGCGTGCTTTTATCGTCCCAAAACTTTATGGTATATCGATTTTCTAAGTTGGCAGCCAACTTATTAAAGTTTTCTTTAAAGTCCATGCCCGCCGTAATTGTGCCTTGAAATCGGTCTTGAAAATAAACCGGAATATCAACTAAAAAAGCATTGCCGCCCTGTGTTAAATTTGCCCATTGTGTTATGTTGGTTGAGCCATCTAAACTATGTTTAATCCATTCTTCTCTGCGGTATTCCACTTTTGAGATGTCCAAATTAATTACATTCTCATTGCCTTTTAAAGGATTAATTTTTCTTATCACCATACTGCTATCAATCCATTCCAGAAATTTAAAGGATTTGTTTTGCTTTATCAGCATGTTGGCATCTTTTTCCCAATGCTCAAGATAAGCGCCATTTGTAAATTCAATTCTGTTTTTAAGATTTTGAAGGTGCGCAATATCGGCTTTTACAATACTTTTGAATTCTTTAGAAACAAGATTTCCGGTTTGAATTACGTTTTCCTTAACTAATTTGTCGTCATTTTTTTGAGACCGATTCCATACAGCAAAAACCATTAAAACTGTAATTGTAAATGATGCTAAGGCTAGCAGAACATTTTTGTTTTTTAGGTTTTTAAGCATTGCTTTATTAGTTTGGGGCTAATGTGAGAGCAGTTTTTAAGCCAATTTTTGGTTATTAGAAAAATAGAATTATTAAAATGATTGCAATAGTTTATTTCGGGGTTAAAACTATAAATAATATTTAAAACATTCAATTAAACTTTAAGATTAATAATTTTTTTAGTGCCAGCAATTTAAGTGTTTAATAGAATTGGAAACTTTGAATGTAGAAATAATGGAATAATATTGCCTTACATACGGATTGTGCACAAATCAAGAATATACTTCTGTAATTATTTTATTTTTTAAAAACGGTGCCATCTTTCATAACAAAGGTGACATGCGTTAAGGTAGCAATATTGGTTAACGGATTTTCATTAACAGCAATAATATCTGCAATTTTTCCGCTGGAAATCGTTCCCAGTTTATCTGACATACCCAATAGTTCCGAAGCCGTAACAGTCGCCGATTTTATGGCTTCATTTTCATCCATGCCATACTTAACCATAAGTTCAAACTCTCTGGCATTCGTACCATGAACGCTTACACCAGAATCTGTTCCAAAGGCAATTTTCACGTTTCCTTTTAAAGCTCTCTTAAAAGACGCTTCAACAACAGGGCCAACTTGTAGAATTTTATCGGCAATAGCCGGCGGGATATCTTTGTTAACTTTTAACTCCTCAGTAACAGAAACGCCTGCCAATAAAGTGGGTACTAAATAGGCCCCAGTTTTATTAAATAATGTCACAGATTCATCGTTCAAATAAGATCCGTGTTCTATGGAGTTTACCCCTGCTTTTAAAGCGGCATTAATACCACCTGCTTCATGGGCGTGTGCTGCTACTTTTCTGCCTAAAGCATGGGCGGTTTCTACAATGGCGGTTAATTCCTCATCGGTAAGTTGTTGTCCAACACCAGCCGCAGTATTGCTTAACACACCGCCGGTTGCCGTGATTTTAATAACATCGGCACCTTGTTTAACAAGTTCTCTAACGGCTCTTCGGCAATCGTCTTCACCATCACAAACACCAACTCGTTTTTCAAAAGCATTTGCAATTTCAGGTCTGTAACCATGCGCATCGCCATGTCCGCCAGTAGCGGAAACCGCACCCGTTGCTGCAATAATTCTGGGGCCATTAATATCACCTCTGGCTATCGATCTTTTAATGGAATTTATAAGCTGATAATCGGCGCCTAAATTTCTAACGGTTGTAAAACCAGCCATGAGCGTTTTGTTGAGAAAGGGGATAGACCGAAAAGCAAAATCCTCATCATTAAGCGTCGTCCATTCATGCGGGTTACTGTTTGGATTTCGCTCTTGCGTAATGTGTGTGTGCATATCGATAAAACCAGGAAGCACGAATTTGTTTTTTAAATCGATAATGCTCACGGTGGAATCGGGTAACTTCAAATCTGATGCGCTGATAAAACCATTTTTAACACTTTTTATAATACCGTTTTCAACAACAATACTTTTGTTGGTTTGAGCTTTGTTTCCAGGGTTTGCCAATAGGGTGCCGGCGTGAATAATAGTGGTATTTTGTGCGTGAATCAATAAAGAAAAGCACAGCGATAAACTTAAGCATTGTATGAGCTTTTTCATTGTGGGTTTGTTTTAGCTTCGAAGGTTTTTTGAATATGAATAATTACACTAAAGATAGTTTTTTTATTGCTTTTACCAAAAGTTAAAGACTTGACTCCTCTTAAAATTTTAACAAGTCATTTCTCAGTTCTTAAAGAAAGCATAAAACTAAAGTTTGAAGCGTTAAACATTTCTAAATATGGATGATGTATTAAGTTATTTGTCGTCAATTTGTACCGAGGTTAGTTAGTAATACTTCATATTGAAAATGTTAGTTAAGTTTAGTTAGTTAAAAAGCCCGTAATTTTTAAATTACGGGCTTTACTTTTAAAGCTGACTAACCGTGGCCTATTTGTTTTTTGCCTCGTTAATTAATTTTGAAAGTGCCCCTTCTGGGTTACATGTGGTTGTGTTTACACGTGCTCTTTCTACCATTTCACTGCCATTAAAAACATCAAATTCTTTCACTTCTTTTTCTTCACCATTAATAATTATGAATGGTGTAAACACCTTAGTATTGTGGTTGTATCTAAAACCAGATGATTGTAAATCACTTGTTAATTCATTAATACATCCCTCAACATTATCTTTTAAATTTTCTAAATCCTCAATGGTCGGTAATTGGTCAAGAATTATTTGAGCGTCAAATTTAATGCCTTCCGCTTCAGCGATATACTGTACGTTGTCTGCGGCCTCTAATAATTGCGATACTTGCTCTGTGGTTAATATTGTAGCAGAAACGGTTCGGTTTCTTGTAGTACTGCTAGACCAAACACTACATTTGCTAATATCGGGGATGGGGCTTGGGTTGTTTACAGCTTTATTGCCATAGGTAATGGTTACTTTAACTGTTTTATCTATTTTATTTAAGGAGGCTAAATGGCGTAATGCCGCTTCTAATTCTGTTCTAGTTTGTTCATTGTCATTTGAGTCGTCAACAGCGTCTTTAAGTCTGTCTAACGCATCTCTGTAAGTGTCCACTACTCCATTGACTTTTGAAGAAATATTCGTGCTACATAAGGCAGCACCATTATCGCTAACTATGTCGCTCGCTTGCTTATTGGCACTCTCAATAGCTGACGAAACTGCATCGTTAATTTCATCTTGGGCTCTATCAATAATACCAGGTAGCGCTGCTCTTAAACCTCTTAAACTCAATTCGAGTTCATATTTTTCGTTGGCTGCTTCTAAGTCGGCAATAGCTTGTTCGGTAGTGGCAATGGCATCATCAATTTGCCCTGTAACGGTTTCAGAAATTCCATCTGTAAAATTTACTGGCGGGGTTGCAATCATTTTGGTTTCATCAGTAGTGAATGTTGCTTGGGCTTCCCAAACTTCATCATCCACTATTACTTGGCCTTCCATAGTAAATGCTTCAGGTGTTGCGCGCATACCACCACCTACTGATTGTGTGCCTGTTGGTGTTTCTAAACTTAACTCCCCAGATAAACCAATATCGAAATACCCGGTTTGTTCAACAAAACCGTAGGCGTTTAAATTGCCACTTGGAGCCACGGGTATAATTTCTGGCCACCATGACAAGTCGGGTTCTACCAACCCGTTAATAAATGCTTTAGAAATAATACCGTTATTGGTACTGGCTTCGGCTACAATTGCTGCACTACCAGATCCTATGGGGAATCCAAAGGAAATAAAGGAAGCTATATCAAATGAAAAATCTAGCTTTCCATTGATACCGGCTTTATAATGTGCTCCGAAATCAGATTCCATGGGCTCATCAAAATTGGCGCTAATATCAAATCCTCTGTTTTGATAATACATCCCTGAGGCCTCGAATACTTTATAAAACGATACGGTGCCACCTGTAACTTGGTTTGCCTCAAACGACACTACGTTACCTTCAACGGGGTTAGTGGGAACAAACATAAAATTAGAACCAAAAGAAGCGCCAAAACTTACGCTACCGAGTTTTGAGCTCGAATCGTTACTACCGCCGCTTCCGCCACTATTGCCGCCATTGTTACCTCCATTGTTACTGCCATCGCCTCCTCCTAAGGCATCACCTCCTAAAGAGAAGAAAAACATGGGGTCTGTATAGTCTGCAATATAAGTTATATGTCCGCCAACAGGTGCTTTTATGGAAATAGGTTTCTGTGCATCGGGGTCGTCATTAGCGCCCACTTTAAGCTCGATGTTAACTGAAACGTGGAAAACAAAATAATAGCGCTCGTCTACCAATTGTATTTCAAAATCCCTGTTTTCGTTTAAAAACTTTCCTAAAAAATAGCCCACATCGGCTTGAACAGGGTTTTCGAATTCAAAATGATTACTATTTGACGGAATATCAGAAGTGCCCGTTACCCCAATCAAATTGCCATTGTTGTCAAATTCTACATCTAAATCTGCATTATCAAACACAACATCGCCCGAGGTTTCAGTATCTATGGTTAAACTACCTTCTACATTATAGCCGTTTTCGGTTTGGGTAACATCGCCATTAGTTGTGATGTTGAGATTTGAAATTTTACCATTAGCGGCAGCTGGAATATCTACTGGTTCGGTATTTGTTGAACAGTTTGTGAGTGTAAATAAAATTAGTAAAAGGGAGCAAAACGTTTGAAGTTTGGTGTGTGGTTTCATAATGGTTTGTTTTGTGATTGTTAACTTAGTTTTGTGTGCCCTTGCGCTGTAAAGGTCTGCAGCCCAGGCTAGCGCAAGACACCACAAAACGGTATGCCAAATTAATGACATCCCAAACTTATTGTAAGAAATTTAAAATGAAGAATTTCAAGGGTGGACAATAGGTGGACAACCCAAAAATTAATAAAAGACAAAGAGTAGACAGCTGATTAATGCCGCCGTTTTATAGGTTTAAAACCAGATCTTGTAGCGAATCTTCGGTTGATATCCCTAATTTTTTTCGAAGACGGTAGCGTGCTTTTTTAATGCCTTCTGGAGAAATATTAAGAATATTTGCAATTTCTTTAGAGGATAAATTCATTTTTAGAAGCGACATTAAACGCAATTCGTTTGAGGTTACTTCAGGAAATTTTTGTTTCACATTACTGTTAAAGTCTTTGTGCACCTCTTGAAAATATTTGCTGAAATTCTCCCAATTGTTGTCATCTTTCAAGTCGAAATTTATGGTTTGAATAAGTTGCTGGTAACCATTAAGGTCGTTTTCAAAGGTTTTAAATTTCTGGGCTTTTTGTTTTAAGCTTTCCAATACTTCATTTTTTTTTGCCAAATGTAGGGCGTGGGTGGTGAGTTCTTTCTTTTTAAAGGCTAATTCGGCTTTTATTTTTTCTTTTTCCAATTTGTTGCGTTTAAGTTTTTGCCTAACAGCATAAAAACCTATAAGCGATAAAAGGAAGCCTATACCTAAAAGTAATCGTTGTAAATTATTGTTTTTTTCTTGTTGCTTTAGCAAATCAATTTCTTTATTTTGAAGTAAAATCTCTTGTTCTTTTTTCTCAGTTTCGTATTGGGTTTTTAATTCATCAATTTGTTGTGCTTTTTTACTGTTAAATACCGAATCATTTAAAACGATGTGGTTTTTATAATCAGCAACAGCGTTTTTATAGCTGCCTATTTCCTCGTAGGCTTCTGCTCGTTCTTTGTAATTATCAGATAAGTTATCAATAGAACCAATGGAGTCTGCTAAGTGTATAGCCTCGGAAAAATATTTTATGGCTTTTTGATATTCTTTTTTACCAAAGTATGCAGAGGCCACATCATTAAAATGAATAATTTGATTATTTACAGAGCCATGCTTTTTTGAAATTTTATTGGAATTAAAAAAATACTCTAAGGCTTTGTCATATTCTTTTTTGTCTAAATAAATAGCGCCTATGTTGGCCAAATATGGCGCAATAAAATCATTCCATTTTTTTTCCCTACTTATCTTTAAGCCTTTATTATAGTTTAAAAGGGCTTCATCGTAATTTTTTAAATGATATAACGTATTTCCTAGCTCCATATAGGTGATAGCCAGCCATTTGTGGTGATTTAAATTAATAAAAATAGCCAATCCCTCCTCAAGATATGGAATAGCTGCCTTGTAATTGTCTCTTAAGGTTTCTGTACGCCCAATGCCAGTTTTTATAATAGCTTCGCGTAATGGTTTTTTGTTAGCTAGAGTATCATGCACCTTAGATGCAAGGATTAAATTTTCAATAGAACTTTTAAAGTCGCCTTTATCTAAATGGATGTTAGATTGTTGCTGGTAGGCATCACTTAACATTAACCCATGTTGTAAATTCTTTGCGATTTGAATGGATTGGTTTGATAACTCTAAAGCTGTTTTAAAACTACCTTCTAGGTTTTCCGTACGGTTCCAGGCATGCAATACCTTAAACAACGATTTGTGATCATTTAATTTTTTGTAAGCACTTTCGGCTTTACCAAAATAATATCTTAAGGAATCTAGGTTATGGTATTTTACATAGTAATGACCTAAGTTTTTATAATTTTTAGCCACACCTTCAGGGTAGTTTATATTTTTTGATATGGCTAATCCCTTGTGCAGATACTCTAGAGCTAAAGCAGGATTAGAAACTCTACTTTCAATAAAAATTAAATCAGCGGTTTTTACTTTTTCTGTATTTTGAGACTGTTGCTGGAATACGGAGCGTAAACTATCTAGTTTTTTGTTGTTTTGGGAAATAAGGGTAAAAGGAACAATGAAGATTATAAAAAAGACTTTTTTCATGTATCGGTTGGTTGGTTTGTGCTAAAAATAACTAATTATTGTGTGTAAATCAAATAGTTGTGCCTGAGTTGTTTGTTTGGATGGAGCTTGGAGTTATTCACAGGTTAATGTTTAAAAAAATTATGCAAAAAAGAAGCGTACCCAATTCGCTATTATAAAATCAATTATTACTTTTGCGCATGCAACACGATAAGGTATTAATATTAGACTTCGGATCGCAGTACACACAGCTTATTGCGCGTAGAGTTAGAGAGCTTAACATCTATTCCGAAATACATCCATTCAACAAAATTCCAACAAACTTAAACGATTACAAGGCCGTTATTCTTTCTGGTAGCCCATTTTCTGTAAGAGGCGAATCTGCTTTACATCCAGATTTATCAGAGATACGTGCTAAAAAACCACTTCTCGCCGTGTGTTACGGTGCCCAATATTTGGCCCATTTTTCGGGAGGCGAAGTGGCGCCATCAAATACTAGGGAATATGGACGGGCAAATTTGTCTTTCATTAAAAATGAAGAGACTTTCTTTAAACATATAAATGAAGGCAGTCAAGTTTGGATGAGCCATAGCGATACCATCAAACAACTGCCAACAAAAGCTATTTTATTGGCCAGCACAACCGATGTTAAAAATGCAGCCTATAAAATTGAAGGCGAACAAACCTATGCCATTCAGTTTCACCCAGAAGTGTATCACTCAACCGATGGGAAGCAGCTTTTAGAAAACTTTTTGGTGGGTATTGCGGGACTTAATCAAGATTGGACACCCGATTCTTTTGTTGAAGAAACTGTTGAAGCAATCCAAGAAAAGGTGGGGAACGATAAAGTGGTTTTAGGGCTTTCGGGAGGTGTTGATTCTACCGTAGCTGCAGTTTTGCTTAACAAAGCTATTGGTAATAACCTTTACTGCATTTTTGTAAATAACGGTTTGCTCAGAAAAAATGAATTTGAAAATGTATTAAAGCAATACGAAGGCATGGGCCTTAACGTTAAAGGTGTTGATGCTTCACAACGTTTTCTTGAGGCGTTAAAAGGCATTGAAGATCCCGAGAAAAAGCGTAAAGCCATTGGTAATGCGTTTATTGAGGTTTTTGATGACGAAGCCAACAAGTTAGAAGACGTAAAATGGTTGGCACAAGGCACGATTTATCCTGATGTAATTGAGAGTGTATCGGCAACTGGTGGCCCATCAGCAACCATAAAATCGCATCACAATGTTGGTGGATTGCCCGATTTTATGAAACTTAAAATTGTGGAGCCCCTTCGTGCTATTTTTAAAGATGAGGTAAGGCGCGTTGGCGCCACTCTGGGAATCGATCCTGAATTGTTGGGGCGTCACCCATTTCCGGGACCTGGTTTGGGTATTCGGATTTTAGGCGATATTACGGCCGAAAAAGTACGTATGCTCCAGGAGGTTGATGCTATTTTTATTAACGGATTGAAAGCTTGGGGACTTTACGATAAAGTATGGCAAGCCGGCGCGATGTTGCTACCTGTAAACAGCGTGGGCGTTATGGGCGACGAGCGAACTTACGAAAAATGTGTAGCGCTTAGGGCTGTAGAAAGTACCGATGGCATGACAGCCGATTGGGTAAATTTGCCTTACGAATTTCTTCAAAAAACCTCCAACGATATAATAAATAAAGTAAAAGGCGTTAATAGAGTAGTGTACGACATTAGCAGTAAGCCACCGGCAACCATTGAGTGGGAATGATTTGTTTTTAGTAGCCAGTAAGCAGTTTGAACGGGTTTTGGCAAATATGCCCGCGTTAGGGATTGCAGAGGAAAGCCCACAGCGACGCAGGAGCGAGGACTTGTAACGTAAAGCCCGACCGAAGCGTTACCTGCAAGGTTTTTTTTACCTTGTAGGTATAAAGCGTAGGGAACGCCCAAAGAAAATAGTTTTGGCACACTATGTGCAACATGTGCAACTGTTAAATCAAAATGTAGTCTTTTTACGTCTATGAGGTAAAAAAGCAACGTATATACAAAGATTGACCTCGTTTTAATTATATTTATATCGATTAGAAAATAATAGCATGAATAGATTTTTATTAGTAATTATTTTGGTTTTGGCATTTGGTTTTACTTCGGTAAATGCCCAAGATTTTAGTACACACCAAGTTAAAAAAGGCGAAACTATTGAAGCAATTGCCAAACGATATTTTGTAACTCCATCGGAGATTTATGCCTTAAATCCAGATGCCAAAAAGGAGTTGAAGCCCAATACGATTTTAATTATTCCGTTATCGAAAGCCAAAAAACCAAAAGTGGTTACTATTAAGGAATTGCAAGGTTTTCAAAAGCATAAAACCAGAAGAAAAGAGACCTTGTACAGTTTGGCTAAAAAGTACAATGTTACTGAAGACGAGATAAAAAAATACAATAAATTTTTATATGCCGATCCGCTGAGAAAAGGGGATAAGCTACAAATCCCGATTTTTAAAATTACTGAGGAAATTGAAGCAGAACCTACAAAAACGTACATCGTTCAGCCCAAAGAAGGGAAATGGCGTATTGCCTATAAATTTGGGATTTCGGTTAAAAAATTGGAAGAGCTTAATCCGGAAATGGGCGAGGTCTTAAAAGATGGTCAGGAAATTATTGTGCCTAATATTGAGGATGACGAAGAACGGGAAGTTGACGAAAAATACAGCTATTACAAAGTATTGCCAAAAGAAGGTTTTTACCGATTAAAACTTAAGTTAGGCTTGGAAAAAGATGCGTTGGAAGCTTTAAACCCTGGTTTGGCCGAAAGCGGTTTAAAAGTAGGCATGATTTTAAAAATACCCTTTAATGAAGCTGTTTCTGTGGAGAGCCCAAGCCGTATTAATTTAACAGACAGTATTAAGGATTTTAACACAAAACACATTGCGGTGATGCTGCCATTTAGGTTGAATAGAGTCGATTTTCAATCTAAGGAAGATACTAAAAAAAGCATTGTTAAAGACCGATATTTAGACACGTCGCTCGATTTTTATTCGGGAGTTTTAATGGCTATTGATTCCTTAAAAACCTTGGGCGTTTCGCTACATGTTGATGTGTACGATACAAAAAACGAAATTGGCGAAGTTTCAAGAATAATTGATGATAACGATTTTGAAACGGTTGATGCCGTAATAGGACCATTAACTTCAAATACATTTGAAAAAGCAGCATCAAAACTAAGACGCTATAACGTGCCCGTGGTTTCACCCATTGGGTTGAATTTAAAATTATACGACAATGTGTTTCAGTCCCGACCGCCAACTGAGAAATTAAAAAGCACTTTAGTAAACTATATTAAAACCGATACATTACCGAGTAACATTATAATTATTTCGGATTCGAAACACACCCAAGTTTCAAATGATTTAAAACGCGATTTTAATCACGCCAAACAAATACATTCAAGAAAAAATAAAAAAAGTGGCGATGATGATTTTTTTGTTACCAAAGAAGATATTGAAGAAGCGCTGAAACCTGGTAAAAACATAGTGTTCTTGGAAACTAAAAACGAAGGTTTTGTATCAAACGTTACCAGTATTTTAGCTTCGTTAATAAAAACAGAAGACCTAAGTACCAAAACAGAAGCGGTTGAAATTACCATGGCTACCACCAATATGAATGCAGCGTTTACAGCCGATGGTGTATCAAACGAACATCTGTCGAAACTACAATTTTTTTACGCAGCGACCTCTAAATCGTATAATGAATCTGGGAATAATACTTTTGTAAAAACCTATAAAAAACGCTACTATACCACACCAAATAGCGCCGCGGTTAAAGGTTTCGATTTAACGATGGATGTTGTGTTGCGCATCGTGAGTTCAGAAGATTTATACATGTCCGTTAACAACGCGCCACTTACGGAATACGTAGAAAACAAATTTGCCTACAAAAAGAAACTTTTTGGTGGTTATTATAACGATACGGTTTACCTGGTTAATTACCAAGATTTAGCCATTGTTGAGGTTAAACAATAAGCTTTAAAACGGCATTTTTTATTATAACGTCATTGCGAAGGACGACTGTGGCAATCTGTTAAAAATAAGCAGGATGTTATGTTTTACTAAAAATTGAAATTTGTAGCGACGAAGTTTGAACAGTTATTATTTTATCTAAATTCTTTGTGGTAAAAATACTCCTCATTTTATGTGTTTTTTTATGTGTTCAAGACGAGCCAACACTTTCTTGGAACGAATCTTATAAACTAACTTGGGCAGATTTTAAAGGAGCAGCAAATAATAAGGTAAGTGCCGTGGCCATAACGGCTTCGGGGATTTCGTTTGGGTTTTCAGTACGGGAAACAGATGCTGAGGTTGTTAGTTTTTCAACCGAAGTGTTTAGTCATTTTTATCCAGAACAATCGTGGTACAAATCCAACCTTGCCGATAATCATGTATTAGGGCACGAGCAATTGCATTTTGATATTACCGAGCTGCACGTTCGTAAATTTAGGCAACGCATCAGTCTGCTTAAAGTATCAAATCATATTAAAAATGAATTGCGCCAACTTAATAAAACCATCAATAAGGAACTGACTGCAATGCAAGATAAATATGATGCCGAAACCAATTATTCCAGAAATTTTGAAAATCAAGCAAAATGGAAAAGCTATATTGCAAACGAACTTAATAAACTTTCAAAATACAAATCGGTAGAGTAGTAGCGGCATGAATCCAGATAAAGATTTCCTTATAAAACTAGCACACACCAAAATGCCTTTTGGTAAATATAAAGACCGTTATTTAATTGATTTGCCTGAATATTATGTGGTTTGGTACAACAATAAAGGTTTCCCAAAAGGAAAATTAGGCGATATGCTTAAACAGGTTTACGAGCTTAAATTGAACGGGTTGGAAGATTTAATTCGGAATATAAAGCGGCAATATCCTAAATGATATTTTGATAGTCCGTTTGATGCTAAGAAAAAATCACGTTTCAATGTACTTTTAAAACGGAATTCTATTATTTTCGAATTGTATCGATTTAAACGATCCTTTTGCTCAACCAATTTTTAAACTCGAAAAAGTTCTGTGGTGCAACGCCGTGTCCAACAGGAAATTCAGAATACACATTCTTAATATTTAGGCTGTTTAAAAACGGGGCTGTTTGTCGTGCCCAATCCACAGGAATCACTTGATCCACACTTCCGTGGGAGCAATAAAAATCCAAATTGGAATAATCCTTTTGTTTTATATCTTCAGGTAAAATATCGTGGTTTATATAACCGCTTAATGCTACAATATTCCTTACTTTTTCGGGGTAAGTTAAGGCTACGGCATAGCTTAAAATAGAACCTTGGCTAAAGCCTAAAAGCGACACATTGTTTTTATTTACCGGATAGAGGCTTGTTGCTTCATCAATAAAATTAGCGATTAATTCGAGTGATTCCTTAGCTTGTTCGTTGTCGTTCCATTTGCCTTTATCGGCATCAAAATTAATAGCATACCACGCGTTGCCATAAGGTTGTAATGTGTATGGGGCTTTTACCGAAATGATAAAAAGCTCTTCGGGTAATTCGTTTGCGAATGAGAATAAATCGTTTTCATCGCTACCATAACCATGCAGCATGATTAATAATGGTGCATTTTCTGTTAAAGTAGATTCTCGAATAATATGTTGTAATGAAAGGGATGTGTTTGACATTATCGTCCTAAATTTGAAAATATTTTTTGATAAAAAGCACCAACTAAAGGTATTTCTTGAGATTTTCCGCTAACGGCACTTATTAAAGCATAGATAAATAAAACACTAAAAAACACCCAAAACCCTAATGTGGCAAACCAGCTATTTACAGCACTTACCACCCAAGCTAGTATAAAATAAGTAAGCCATAAGCCTAATGCTTGTCTTACATGAAAACTGGTAAAGATGTTTTTTTTATCATTATTCATGAAATAAGCAATAATGGTTCCAATAATAGTAATGTAACTTACAATTGCCATGGTTTTTCCTTCTTCAATCTCTTGCTGTGTCATGATTTATGAGTTTATAGAAATTTTATTATTCGAAATAATACCGTAAACCTTTCCTTTTAAAGATTCGTTTTCAAAAATGGCATTTTTAGATTTCGACATGATATCCTTTTTAGCAAAAGTATATTTTAATGCTGGATTAAAAAGTGTCATATTAGCGGTGTTGCCAACATTTATTGGAGTTTGCTCTAATCCAAATCTCGATTTACCTTTGGTTAAAATATCAATTGTTTTTTTAGTTGTAAAGATGTTTTGTAGCGCACCAAAAGCCGATTCGAGTCCGATGCTGCCATAATCGGCATAATCAAATTCTATCTTTTTTTGTTCGATATCTATAGGGTTGTGGTCGCTGGTTACCATATCAATCGTACCATCTTTTAGGCCTTCAATGAGTGCCTCAATATCGTGTTGCGTACGCAATGGCGGTAATACTTTAAAGTGGGTGTTGAAATCCTTTAAAACCGCATCGGTAAAATACAAATTATGAATGGCGACACTGCAACTCACGTCCAATTTTTTTTGTTTTGCGACCCTAATCAACTCCACTGATTTTGCGGTTGAAATGGTCGGGATATGCAATTTTCCGCCAGTGTATTCCAATAAAAACAAATCGCGTGCTATTTGTAATTCTTCGGCCAAAGCCGGATTTCCTTTTAATCCCAAAGTGGTGCTGGTCATGTTTTCGTTCATAACACCGTTTCCGGAAATTTTATTTTCCTGCGGAAAGGAGCATACCAAACCATCAAAATTACTGGCATATTGTAAGGCGATTTTCATAAGGTTCGGGTTGGAGATTGACTTTTTATAATCGTAAAAAGCAACCGAACCTGCCGTTTTCATATCAAACAATTCCGCTAAATCTTCCCCTTTGCTATTAACGGTTAACGCGCCAACGGGCAATAAGGTTACGGCATTGTTTACCGATTTGGAGTTTACAAACGTAATATCCGAATTTGTATCGATTACGGGGTTGGTATTGGCATGCATTGCCACCGCCGTAAAACCAGATGCTGCAGCCGTTTTTAATCCGTTTAAAATGGTTTCGCGTTCTTCAAAACCTGGTTCGCCAAAGCATACGCTACTATCAAACCAGCCTTGAGAAACGTGCAGATTGTCAAGCTTAATTTCGCGGTAATTATGAGGGTTTTTAAGCGTTTTTCCAATTTTTGAAATCACGCCATTTTCAATTAATATATCTTGAGTAGCATTGTGAAACTCACTTTTAGAATCAATAATTGTGGCAGACTTTATAAGTATGTTCATTTAAAATATTTTAAGATGAGCATTTCAATAAGCAATAATAGTAGTGCAAAAATAACAAACCATTTCCACAGGGCATTAATTTTTGAGTCACTTTTTATGGTATCGAAAATTTCTGTAATGGAATGGCTTACCGTTGCATCGTTTAAATTTGAAAGATTGCTGTAAACCAAATTACTTTCATTTCTGTTGTAATTATAGCTCACATTGGCGATGGTTTCAGCTTTGTTTTTTATGGCATATGTACCGGCAATTGTTGGAATGTCAGATGTGTTAATCACCACCTTGTTGTTAAAGGATTGCTGTTTTGGAATCAAATTGATATCCTTGTTTACTAATGATAAAATATCGTCTTGCTGTAATTGGATATCCACATCAAATCTGTTTTCTTCACCAATGGTGTAGTATAATTGCGGAATTTTAAAACTGAATTTTGCGATATTATAAAATGTGGGGACAATTAATGGGGAGTTTTTTAAGTTTGAATTGGCGGTATTTAAGGCACTTGTAAAGATATAGGCATTCTTATTTTGGTATAAAAAAGCCTTGTCGTCCTCAAAACTCAAAACTTTTGAAGCGCCATTTGAAAGCACATTATAAAAGCTATTTACTTTGGGGTATTGAAAGTTGCGTACCTGTTTTTCAAACACACCATTGCTGTATAAAGGATGCGAATAGTTTATAGTGGTTATGCGTTTTTCATTGGATATTAAGTCGTTAAACGAGGTTGCGTAGTTTAAAAGCAGTGCATTGTAAGTTGATTTTACGATGCCTTTTGAGGGTATAACAATCAGCGAGCCACCTTGGTTTGTAAATGCTTTAATTGCTGAAACCAGGGCATTAGGAATCGCATTCAATTCATTTAAAATAATAAGATGCTGATTATCGAAAAGATTATACTTTAATTGATTGGTTGAAGTTGATGTGTAATTAAATTCAGTTGGATTGTACATGCGTTTTAAAAACGAATCATCACTTCCGTTTATTGATAAAACATTAATTTTTGAAGCGGTATTTATATTAAAATACAAGCTATTGTCAAACTGTAAATGGGCATCGTTAATGGTGAGTTTTCCATTAACAATTTCATTTAGGGGAAGCGAAAAAGTGGTGCTGGCTTTATCATTGATTTCCACGGAAGTTTTAGCTATTAAGTTCTCGTTATTAAATAACGAAATAGGCACGTTTTCAGTACTGTTTCCACTTTGTGTTAAGTGTACGGTAAGCTCAATATGTGTTGGAGAAGCGTTTGAAACATAGGCGCTATCAACCGCAATGTTACGGGTGTTTACGGGTTGTAATTTTACAAAATGTAAGTTGGTTAAGGAGTCTTTTTTAACGGTTATTTCGTTGTTGTCGATTTGAAAATCCGATATTAAAACGGTGTTTTTAATAGCTTTGCTTGTGGTGCTAAAAAGTGTATTGCTCTTTAATAATGCCGCCGAAGTTGTTAAATTATTTGTTGTATAATCCAACTGCAACAAATCATTCTTTATAGCTTTTATCGTCGTATTTTTATAAACGGTATTGTTCGTAAATAAGGATATGTTTTCGTTTTCGGGTACATTGTTTATAAGATCGTGAACGGCACGTTTTAAAAGTTCGCCGTTAAGGCCTTTAGCTTGCATGCTAAACGAATTATCTAAATAAATAACGGTTTCCTTTTTAATGTTTAAACCGTTGGTTTTAGAAGTTAACGGCTGCGCAAAAGCCAATACAATAGCCGCTAACAGTAACAATCTGGTACACAGGATGAGCCATTTTTTTACTTGCGAACTCTTACGCGTTTTAAGTGTCGCCTCCTTTAAAAAAGCCACATTGGTGAATGCAACTTTTTTAAATTTCCGAAGTTGAAATAAATGGACAATTATAGGTATGAGCAGTAAAAATAAGGCGTAAAGAAGTTCGGGGTGTTTAAACTGCATTCCTTTTTATATTTGTCAAACTATAGTTTTTTTATAAAATTAAAACACTACAGTATAAAGTTTTTGAGCTTTAAAGTTCTTTCAGAATTAATTTTCGCCATTTAATTAAAATTCCGCCGCCGCTATGTATTTGCAAGGCAATGCTACCCGTGCCAGCGCCAATTTTTTCATCGTCAATGGTAACCATTTGCACCCCGTTTAACCACGAGGTTATTTTACCGTCAATAGCTCTTATTTTTAATTTATTCCATTTACCTGGTTTTAATACAGCTTCTTTTTCTGGTGCCGGTTTTATTAACCAACCCCGACCATAAGATTCGTAAATACCACCGGTGTGTAAATTTGGTGGCGCCACTTCAACTTGCCAGCCACTAACTTTTACACCTTCAATTGTAGAGCGAATAAAAACCCCACTATTGCCGTTGTCGGTTTCTTGTTTAAATTCTAAGGTGAGTTCAAAATTTTTATAGTGCTCATCGGTTGCTAAATAACCGTATTCTTTATCTGGGCCACTTTCAGAGATTAAAAATCCATCTTCTACGTACCATTTTTCAGTGCCGTAAATCGTCCAACCACTCAAATCTTTTCCGTTAAAGAGTTTGACTTTTTTCTGTGCTGTAACGAATTGATTTGAAAAAAATAATGAAAAAATTAATAATACTACAATTGATTTTAGATTCATAATAATGATTTTTTTAAGTGAGTGAATATAAGCATTTGTTAGCAAAAGAAGAAGTAATCTTTTTTATTAACCAGGTGTATGGATTTTAAATAGGCGTTTATGTCTTTTTGAGCGGCTTTGTTGGCTACCGTAATGATGCTTTGTGGGTTTTCAATACCTTCCAAATATCGAAAAGGCTGTAAGGTTTCGCCATAAATATCACGACCAATCTTTTTAGGATTATCGCAAATCCACTCAAAAGGCACTTGCTTTTTTATGAGTTTTTTTGCAATCGTTTTACCCTTGTTTCCCGCACCCCAAACAACCAGTGTTTTATTGGGATTGTAATCCAACTCTAAAAAATAATGGAGCTTTAAATCGATAAAATGATTTTCGGCATAATGCACATGTGTTCGCGATGTTCGCGACCTGTAATCGCGCCAATTGTGTATCACCTCGTCACAGGGGATGCATTTGTAGTTGTGTTTATAAAATCTGAAAGCTAAATCGTAATCTTCAGGATAAGTGTCTGGATTAAAGGCGTTACAAGCTATTAAGTCGCTTCGGTAAACCATCCAACAGGGCGAGGGGATGACACATTCTTTGTAAATTTCGGAATAATTTTTACCGGTTTTGGTTAGGTTGTTCAGCCATAGTTCATAACTTTTATAACCGTCTTTTATGCCTGCATCAGAAAAATAATTTACCAAACCAATGGCAACATGCCGTTTACCGAAAGTTAAAAGTTTATTTGCCAATACTTCCAGTTTGTGGGGTTGCATCACATCGTCGCTATCCATTCGGGTAATCAATGCGCCTTTACTGTTGCCAAAAGCCAGTTTTAAAGCGTCAATAATCCCGTTACCTGTATTTTTTAAAAGTTTAATTCGGCTATCCTTTTCAGCGTAAGCTTTAACAATGTTAGGGCTTGAATCGGTGGAGGCATCATCAACAATTAACAATTCCCAATTTGTGTAAGTTTGATTTACAATAGAATTCAAACAATCTTCTATAAAAGCTTCGGTATTCTTAAAAGGCGTCAATATACTTATTAAGGGCTTATTCATGTTGCGAAAATAATGATAATTCGGCTTATTTTAACAGAACCTTAAGAGCAGTCATCGTAACATAATAGTATTTTCGGCGTCAATTTGTAAACTATAATTATACACATGAAAAAGAGAACCTTAATCGTATTATTTACAGGGATTTTACTTGCCAGTTGTAGTGCAACTAAAACGACGGCGAACGATTTAGCCATTAATTCACCCATTGAAACGGCCATTCATTTAGATAAAGTTGAAAACGACAAAGCGCCAGTTACCATCAATCCGGGGCGTTTTACGGTTGAAACAGTTACATACCGATTGCCCAAAGTGGTTCAAGGTACCTATGCTGTGAGCAATTTTGGGAGTTATATTGACGCGTTTAAAGCTTTCGATTATCAAGGTAACGAAATGCCTGTTAATAAAATAGATACCAATTCTTGGACGATTGATAACGCTACCCAGCTTGATAAAATCACCTACTTGGTTAACGATACTTTTGATGTTGAAACTGAAGGCGGTATAGGGAAAGAAGTGCCATTTTCGCCAGCAGGAACCAATATTGAGCCCGAAAATTATGTGTTGAATTTACATGGTTTTATCGGGTATTTCGATTCATTAAAAAACAACCAATACAAACTCGATGTTACAGCATCAACTGATTTTGTGCGTACATCGGCATTGCAAAAAATGGGTTCGAAGTTAAGTGAAGACGGAAAAAATAAAACGACGAGCTATTTTGCACCACGTTATTTTGATATTACCGATAACCCCATGATGTACGGTAATTTGGATGTTGAAGAATTTATGGTGGGCGACATTAAAATTGTTTTGAGTGTGTATTCGCCAAATAAAGTGCATTCGGCTACCTCGTTAAAAGAAACGATTTACAACATGATGAAAGCACAAAAAGCTTTTTTAGGTGATATTGATACCACGCCACGTTACGATATTTATTTGTATTTATCTGATGGTGAAGAAACCTCGCCAAAAGGCTATGGCGCTTTAGAGCATCACACGTCAACTGTGGCTGTTATGCCAGAAGCAATGTCAAAAGAAGCGTTGGATGAAGGCATGATAGATTTGGTGTCGCATGAGTTTTTTCATATTGTAACACCGCTAAGCGTGCATTCTGAAGATGTGCATTATTTTGATTATAACAACCCAACGTTTTCAAAACATTTATGGATGTACGAAGGGGTAACCGAATATTTTGCATCGTTGTTTCAGGTAAGCGAAGGATTGGTTGATGAGACTACCTTTTACAATAAAATGATGAATAAAATTCAAATGGCTTCCCAAATGAACGATGCCATGAGTTTTACCATTATGAGCGAAAATGTTTTAAAAGCACCGTATAAAGACCAGTATTTAAACGTTTACAACAAAGGTGCTTTAATTGGGATGTGCATCGATATTTTAATGCGTGAAGAAAGCAACGGCCATAGAGGAATTCTATCCTTAATGAAGGAATTATCGAAAAAATACGGAAAAAATAAACCGTTTGAAGATGATAAATTGATAGATGAAATTGTAGCGATGACCTATCCGTCGTTACGCGAATTT
This sequence comes from Hwangdonia lutea, assembly GCF_032814565.1. Classification (GTDB taxonomy): domain Bacteria; phylum Bacteroidota; class Bacteroidia; order Flavobacteriales; family Flavobacteriaceae; genus Hwangdonia; species Hwangdonia lutea. The sequence goes on along the minus strand of NZ_CP136521.1, from coordinate 499,174 downwards.
TTCGACGACCATGTTATTGGGGATATTCCAATAAATTACAATACATTTTTCGATAAAGTAGGATTGGAAATTGGCGAAGGGAAAGTGGAAACCAATTACATTTTAATGAATGGCGCACCCATAGTGAGTGGCGACGGACAAACGGGAACTATCTTTTTTACCGACATGGTTTTAGAAAACAGTTTTTGGGCAGAAAATGGTGCAAAACCAAATGATGTTATAAAGTCGATTAACGGTACATCGGTAAGCCTGCAAAATGCCAACACCGTTTTAGAAGGCGTATTTTCTTGGAAACCAGGAAAAGACGTTGAGGTGGTGCTTAATAGAGACGGAGAAGATATAATTATTAAAACAACAACGACCAAAACCTATACCATGGGTAAAGGTTTAATGCCTAAAAAAGATGCTACCGAGGTTCAAAAAGCATTGCGAGACGCTTGGTTAAAAGGTTAGTTTCATTTTAAAAATGCTGTCAGTTCGAGTGAATTTTACGATTAAAATGAGTAAAATTTGTATCGAGAACAAAGAATTTTAGTTCCATATTAATTCTCGATACAATTTTTCGTGCCTCAAAATCACTCGAACTGACAATATTTATTGTTATTGAAAGCTATAATGGCTATCAATCTTTTTTTATTTATGAAAGCTTTTAAATTTATTAAATTAAAAACCAGAAAATGCATTATACATTAAACAAGAAGTGCATCACATCGCCATCTTTAACAATATAGTTCTTGCCTTCAACACGCATTTTTCCAGCTTCTTTAACTTTAGCTTCACTTCCAAAAGACACATAGTCATCATAAGCAATAACCTCGGCTCTAATAAAGCCTTTTTCAAAATCGGTGTGGATAACACCCGCTGCCTGTGGTGCCGTAGCTCCAATATCTACAGTCCAAGCTCGCACCTCTTTTACACCAGCGGTAAAATAAGTTTGTTGGTTTAAGAGTTTGTATGCTGAACGGATTAATTTAGCAGAACCTGCTTCGTCCAATCCAATATCTTGAAGAAACATTTGGCGCTCTTCGTAATCGTCTAATTCATTAATATCGGCTTCCGTTCCAACAGCAAGCACTAAAACTTCGGCATTTTCGTCCTTCACAGCATCTTTTACCTGCTCAACATAAGCGTTCCCGCTAACCGCAGAACCTTCGTCTACATTGCAAACATACATTACTGGCTTATCGGTAATGAGTTGCGATGGTTTTACAAAATCGATGTAATCATCTTCTGAAAATGTTATGGCACGTACCGATTTTCCTGCTTCTAAACCTGCTTTTAATTTTAATAAAACCGCTTCTTCTTTTTGGGCTTCTTTGTTTCCTGTTTTGGCAGCGCGCTTAACTTTATCCAGTTTTTTTTCAACGGTTTCCAAATCTTTAAGCTGAAGTTCCATATCAATGGTTTCTTTATCTCGAATGGGGTTTACGTTGCCATCAACATGCACAATATTGTCGTTATCAAAACAGCGCAATACATGAAGAATCGCATCGGTTTCGCGAATATTAGCTAAAAACTGGTTGCCCAAACCTTCGCCTTTACTAGCGCCTTTAACCAAACCTGCAATATCAACAATCTCTACCGTGGCAGGTTGTACACGCTCCGGGTTTACCAATTGTTCCAGCTTTTCCAACCTCGGATCGGGTACATTTACCACGCCAATATTGGGTTCGATAGTACAAAACGGAAAGTTTGCACTTTGCGCTTTAGCGTTTGATAAACAATTGAATAAGGTCGATTTTCCTACGTTTGGTAATCCTACAATTCCTGCTTTCATTTTTCTTCAGATAATTTGATTAAAGATACAAGAACCAAGACTTTGGTTTTCGCGAGTGCAAATGTAGTTATTTTTGCCGTTTAAAAGCACAAAAAATCAAGCATGAAATTGAGACAAACTTTACGGTTGGTTAATTTATATACATTTAGCCTGTTGTGCATTTTGGCAGAATTCTGTCAATTCGAGTGAATTTTACGATTGAAATGAGTGGAATTTGTATCGAGAATAAGAATTTTTTGAACTATAAATGGGTTCTCGATACAATTTTTCGTTCCTCAAAATCACTCGAACTGACATATTTAAATTATTTTCATTCAAAATGCACAACGGGTTATACATTTAGTTAGTTTTATGTATCATAACCTCGCCATCTCTCAGTGTTTTGAAAAGCCATTTATTATCTATGCAGTGATTAACTGCTTTTCCAATTGCTTCAGATTCAGGATGGTTGGATTTATAATGTGGTAAAATGCCATAGCTGAATACGTTTAGTCCGTCCCAAATGGTTTCATTGATTTCTTTATACGGAAAATCGTTTGGTTTGTCAACAGATTGTATATATTTTAATGAATCTGAAAGTACACATATTCCCGCACTATAGCCTCCATAAAAAAAGTCTTTTTTAAAATGCAGCTCATTGAATATATTATCGAAGCCACTTAATTTCATGGCCTGCCTTAGCACAAAGGCATTACCGCCACAGACCCACACACCGTTAAATGAATCCATTTTTTTTCTCAATTGGCTTTTCTTGTAGAAATAGTTTTTTAAATCCAGATGCTCACTAATAAACCCCAGACTATCCATAAACACCATTTCTTCTTTTAAATGCTTGTTTCTGATTTCTTTACTGATGGTTTTAGAATCTCTCGCATTGTTTATGTGGGCAATTCTGGCACCTTTAGGAAGCATTTGCTTTAGTGAATCAACACAATTTCCAAATTTGTATGACGATAAATAATACTTCATTATCTAGTTAAAGGTTGAGACCCTGCTCCCGAATCTTCGGGATCATTGCAGTTACTTTAGTTTCTTTAAACTTTTGAGAGTATTTGTTATTTCGAACACAGTGAGAAATCCCATTATAAATTCAAAACCATGGGATTCCTCGTTACTTTGCTCTGTCGGAATGACACGCACTCAAAAAAGAATTTCATTCTTTTATTAAAAACTATGGATTTAAAATCCATAGTGGTTTATTTTTTTAAAGCACTTTTTTTAATGATTAACCACGAACTTGTAAGTGCCAAAATCAGCTTCTTCACTTTTCAGCTTGAAAAAATAAATACCCGAAACCATATTTAATTTCGATAATGCTATTTTTATTTTCGTCGTTTTAGCGTTTGAAGCGATAAAAGGTCTGTCAAATATTTTTTTGCCCAAAACATTGTAGATTTCAACGGTAAACGCGTTGTTTGGTTTCGCTTTCAATTCGATGTTCAATGCCTCTTTAACAGGGTTTGGATACATATTCACTTGATGATTTGAATACCCCATTTCATCATCACTCAGCGTCACTTCGCTAAACCTAATATAATCAAATTGCGCGAGCAGGTTTCCCGGGTAGGCTTCAAACACATAAGCTATTAGGCCCACTTGCAAGGTTTCGGGCAAATCGGGACGGTTAAAAGCATCGCGAAACATCCAAGTTGGACTTCCTATTTGGCGCGAATATAGGCTAAAAAGCGCGCCTTCCCGCACCATTCTGAGTTCTGCGGCGGTACCGGACATATTGTTGGTATAAGCTCTAATAGAACTCGTATTATTGGTTGTAGATTTTAGCTCGACCGACGGGTTATCAAATCGTATTCCGGCAACGTTGAACACATAGTTTTCGTTTCCAGATGTTGTTGATGTAGGATCCCGTGCCATTAAACCCGCCAACTGCGTCCACCTATCGATATCTTGCGTGGGGTTGGTTTTTTGTTTGGTGTAAACGGCGGTAACCACTTCAAAATCGCCCGTAACTTCTTTGTAAATAAGTCCCGCGTTCATGTCTACCCACCACACGCAGGTGCGGTTGCACTCGGTATCATCAAGACTCATTTCCATAAAGCCGTTATTCACGGGAACGGGCGTTTGGTAATATTGGGTTTGGAATAAATTCCACGATGGATCTAGTGCAGCATCGTTAAACTCGTCGCTTAAATCACTAATTTGACTGAAAACCGTTGTTGTAAAGCAGATGTAAATTAGTGTAATTAAGTAGTTGTTTTTCATTTTTTGATATTTTGATTGATGATTTTTTAAATAAACGTTTTTTGAAAAAGAATTTAAAAGCCTATGTTGATTGCTCGCTATAGGCTTTTGGTTTTGAATATGTTAACTAATCCCCGAAAAAATTTAACTATCCAAAAAAATATATATGCTTAATTTGTAAACTTCAGTTCAAAGACACAATTAAAAATGATAATGTTGTTATCAAATTGAGACAGATCCACTTCTCCATTTAGTGTTGCGGTACCCTTTGCACCTTCAAATTCGAAAGTAGCATCGATGATGTTGTTTTCCGTGGGTACAAAAACGGTGGTGAAACGCCCGTCGCCAATTGGTGTTTGTAAAACCGAACTTTCCGAGGTAATAGAGCCTTTACCGTTAAAATTAAATTTGGTAATAACTTGCGATACCAAAGTGCCGTCCTCAAATTCTGTAGTGCCTACGTCGCAATCTTCTACGGTGCCAATAATTTCGCCTGTTTTGGCATCGACCAAATCCATGAGGAAACAAAAGGCTTCAAGTTGTTTTCCGTTTTGATGATGCACAATGGTCTTTATTTACGCAACCGATGTGCCTTTTGCAATAACGTTTAATAGTGTTTCAACCGGATCGGGTTGGTTGTTGTAATTTTCATCGTCGTTGCTACATGCAAACGATAACAATGTGATTAGTGATAATAATGTGATCTTAATTGTTTTCATGATTAATGATTTTTAATTTGATTAATGAAATGGTTTAATAAATGTAATGGTGCGTCAATAATTTTGTTATTGTTTATTATTAAATTTATCATTCTGTGCTTCCCATTTTTGAATGATTTCATGCATAGAAAACCATAGAATTATAAACATGGCCAGTAATAAAAATCCCGTATATAATGGAATGTAAAACAGGGTTTCCGTGGGGAAATTCAATCCCATAATCAGGCTCGTGGCCGAAATAATTCCTGCCATGATCGCATAGGTATTATCGTCGTAAAACCAGGTATAGGGGAACAGGTGCGCACCTGTAATAATGGCGTAAACCATTACAAAATAATCCGGTAGCGTAAGTAACACGAACACCAAAAACGGAAAGTAAAACAACTGCGCAAAATTTAACCAAAGTCCCAAGGATTGCAGCGGGTTTTTCGCGACTTTCCATTGTGTTTTTAAGAGTTTTGAAAACAAATAAGCCAACGGCAGTAACAATGCACCAATTATAAAAACCAACACACTTTTGTTGTACGATGTGGCCTGCAATGACCATATATAAGCTATGGCGAACCAAATTACGGAAGCCGCCAATATAAAGTCGGTGCCTTTTTTTGCTTTAACGGCAAGCTCTAGCTTAAGTTTTTGTAGTTGGCAATAGTTCATAATTATAGTTTTAAAATGATATACTTTTCAACTTTGTTTAAAGTTATTTGGTGGCTTTCCCTCTTATTTGAGATGTAATCGGAATAAAGGGCGAATACAAATTATAAGCCTCAATTTCCAGTGTGTTAAACCCGGCAGATTCCAATAATGATTTGGTGTCTCTGTTGGTGTGGCATCCTTCAAAAAACCAATGCCACGGTTTGTGCAATATTTTTTGAATGTAGGCTAAAATGCTTTTTTCCTTAGCTTTAACATGCTCAACAAACACAAAAATCCCCGATGGTTTTAATATGCGTTTAATTTGATTAATACATGTTACAGGATTGTTTACAGTACAAAGCACTAAAGTAGATACCACAAAATCACATGAGTTATCTGGTAAATCTATCGACTCGCCAACCATGGTTTTTATTTCCAGATTAATGCCATATTTTACAGCATTTTTTTTTAAATTATTATGCATATAAATATTGGGTTCTATGGCGATTAGATTTGTTCTCTTTGTTAAATAGCGCATATTTGCCCCTGTACCCGAGCCAATTTCAACAATGGTTTCTGGATGGTTCTTAAAGAGTTTCCTTTTAGATTTTCCAAAAAGATAATTCATGTAACCATCAAGGAATTTAAACACCCAAGCATTTATAGGTCCGCGAACAATATTGTTTTTGAAATCTGAATGCTTCATCAATTATAGGCTTCGAAGGGTTTTAATATCTTCAATTAAACGCAAGATGTCTTCATCTTCAATACCATCATAGATTCCTCTTATTTGTTTGTCTTTATCTATGAGGATAAAATTTGAGGTATGTATAAAATCTTGTAACCCGCCATCGCCTTCATCAGTAACCGCGAAATAACTTTTGCGCGCCAGCTCATAAATGTGTTTTTTATTGCCTGTTGTAATGTTCCATTTTGAGTCTATCACACCATGTCTTTTGGCGTAAGCTTTCAATCTCGGAATACTATCAACATCTGGGGTTACAGATAACGATAACAGCATAACCTCGTCGTCATCTAAAAATTCTTTTTGGATTTTTACCATATTATTGGTCATAACCGGACAGATGGTTGGGCAACTCGTAAAAAAGAAATCTGCGACATAAATTTTATTCTCATAGGTTTTTTGCGTGATGGTTTTTCCGTTTTGATTGATTAATTCAAAAACGGCAATCTTGTGGTTTTTACTTATATTATGTAAACTCGCATCTACCAATTCAGGATTCACATCGGTTGGATTGTAAACAATTGGCGCGTCTTTATGCGACAGATATAATTTATATACATGAGCAGAGATTAAAGCTAATATCAATAATGATAATGACGATTTAACTATATATTCTTTCATTTTAAATAGATTTATAAAATTGAATTGGTAATGTTGATATCGGCATCTTTCCAAGCTTTGTTGAATTCCTTTTTTATAGTCTTTGCTTGAGATTTTTTTCCTTGCGCCACATAGGCATTGTATAATCCGATGAGCGACCATCCGTTTTGTCTTAACACCGCCAAATCTTCTTTGTATATTTTTTCGGCTGCTTCATATTTTTCGGCTTTCATTAAAACAGCTCCTAAATTCTGCCGTGTCGGGATGTGCCACGCCGCGGGTTCGGTATAAACCAAGGCATCTTCTAGTACGGTAGCGTTTTCAAGATGTTTAATGGCGGTGGGCAAATCGTCTTTCAATGCCGCTAATTCCCCTGCTACAACTTCGAAAGCTATAGCTGCAATGGATGCGGAATTATTGTTGGGCGTGGCTACCAAGGTTTCCAACTCTGGGTCTTCTTTTAGCATTTTTATGGCCGCCAATTCTTCTTCTGCATCTTTTATATTTCCTTTTCTGATAAACGCAATCCCTCTGGCATAATGCCTAATGAGATTCAAATGTTTGATTTTCGAGTGTGGTGCGGGCGTCGATAAAATCTCGTTCCATTTTCCAAACCGTGTGTAAGCCAGCAAAGGTGTGGCTGCGAAATCTTGCAAAAAGGGCAGATCGACCAATTCGCCGGCGGGTACTTTTTCGGCCGTTTTTCTAGCGGCATCGATAGCCAATTCGCTATCGCCCAACAAACTCGCCGAAGACCATAAAAAATGGATGTTGTGCGGATAATAACCTAACGGATACAGCCCCTGCGAAAAACATTGCGAGATATAATCCTCATCGGCTAAAATTGCTGCCTGATTAACTTTTACGGCATCTTTATAGCGGCCCACTCGAATATAAATATGCGAAGGCATGTGCACTATATGTCCGGCTCCAGGCATTAACGAGGCTAGTTTATCGGCACTTTCAACACCAAGATCGGGATAAGGCAATTCTACCATGTGGATGTAATAATGGTGTCCGCCCGGGTTTTCCGGTTCCAGTTTCATGGCTTGTTCCAAAGCTGCTTTGGCCTCTTTTATATTTGGTGATGGTTTTCCGTTTTTATCCCAATAATTCCACGGTACGGTATTCATTACCGATGCGGCGTATAAAATTTGAATGTTGGCATCATTAGGATACGTTTTAGCCACTTTGGCCATTTCCTGCATATAGACCATATTTAATTCGGCTTCGTCCTTACTTAAATCTTCGCTATATCTTGCCGATAAGGCTTTAATCAATGCCTGCTCCTTCGGAGTTGCCAATGGCGCTAGTTTTTTAGCTTTGGCGATGGCCTTGTTGTAGTTTTTTTTGCGCTCCTCATCCGGTTGGGTATCGTTTATATTCGGCCCTAAGGCAAAAGCTTGCCCCCAATAGTTCATGGCAACGTTTGGAGCCAATCGTGCCGCTTCCATAAAAGAGCGGTGAGCCTCGGCATGGTTAAAAGCATAACTGAGTTTTAAACCTTGGTTGAAAAAGGCCTGTACCCTATCATTATTTGTAGAAATCTTAAAATCCAGGTTTCCCAAATTATTGAATAATGGCGAAATCTGTTTTGTTGTATCCACTTCGCCCAACAGGAATTTTGCGGGTGTACACTTTACAAAATTATAGGCTAAGGGTTTAGAAACTTTAGATTCAGATTTATTTAAAAGAATTGCCGTAACGCATAGTGATAGCGTAAGGGTTATAATTGCTGATGCATAAATTGTTTTTTTCATGATTTTTAATTTAATTCGATTTACAACTCGTTTCTTGATTTTTTAAATTTTGATTTAATGATGATGCAAATCTAAAAGCACATCATTCGGTTTTAAAATAAAACGCGTGCACAAAAAGTGGTCTGCCCTTTTAATTTAGGTAGACCACTTTTAATTTTAACTTAAAAACTGGTAAACATTAGGTAAACAAAAACACACAACAAACTGAATTACAGCGTTTTAATTATGTGATATTTATAAGAAAAAAGTAATAAAAATTTAGTGGAAATATGGCGGTATTTAATTTTCCAGTTTTAAAAAGTAGCTTAAAAGCTCTTGGTTGGGTTCGAGGTTTAGCTTTTTTCTGAGTCTGTAACGTGCTGTTTTTACACTTTCTGGAGTAATTCCTAATATGGTAGCGGATTCTTTAATGTTTAAATTAAGACGTGTTAACGCACAAATTCGCAAATCGTTGGTACTTAAATTGGGGTGTTTTTCTTTTAGCTGCGCAATAAAGCCGGTGTGCACTTCTTCGAAATATCGCTTAAAATCTTCCCAATTCCTATCGATATTGATATGCTGTTTTACAACCTGGTTTAGCTCCCTAATAATGCGGTCATGCTGTTTGGGAGTCGCCGTTTTTAAAGCCTCTATTTTTTCCTTTAGCTGTTGGAACAGTTCGCTTTTCTGCACAAAATTAAGGGTGTACGAGGTAAGCTCTTTGTTTTTGTATTCAAGCTCTTGTGTCAACTCATGCTGCTTTAGTTTGGCATTTTCCAATTCGGTTTTGTTAAACTCTTCCTTGGTGATTTGCAGTTCGCGCCTTTGGGCAATGCGTTTTTTAAAATTCAGGAAATAAAAAATGGTAAAAAACATGAGGCCCACCAAACCAACTATCAAACTCCATTTAATGGTGTTGTTGGTGCGTTCTTTTTCGGCGAGCAGTTCCAGTTCCTTTTCTTTGGCTTCGATTTGATTGTTAAATTCCAATGCCGAAATGCGCATGGTTTTTTCCGAATTGAAAATGCTGTCCTTTAAAGCCACGTATTTATCGTAATAACCAAGGGCCTCCTCGGGTTTTCCCTCCTGTTTCTTGAGTTCTTTTAACGCTTTGTAGGCTTCAAGTTCGTATCGTTTTAAATTATGTTCTTTAGCGCGTTTTATGGCCAAAACCAAATGCTGTTCGGCCGTATCGAAGGCTTTGTCGAGCATCAAAAGCTTACCGTATTGTATGAGATTGCTGGTCATCCCATCGGTATCGTTTACTTTTCTGCCGTACACTATCGATTTTTCAATATGGTAATAAGCCTGCTCTTTTTCGCCTTGTTCAACGTACAGGATGCCCAATCTGTTATGCGCCTCGGCGATACCGTAGTTAAAATTGGCTTTGGTATGCATCTTTAAGGCATTGGTTAAATATTCTTTGGCGTCGTAGAGCCTACCCTGTTTTATGTAAACCGATCCTATTTTGGTGTAGGTCGTGGCTATCCTGCTCTCTAGGTTTAAAGCGGTAAATTGGGTAATGGCATCGTCGTACATGGCCAAAGCTTTTTCATCTTCATCCAATGCCGCATAAACCATAGCAAGGTTTAACGTTGTGTTGGCAACGCCTTCGGCATCATTCAGGTTTTTATTTTGCTCTAAGGCGTCGTTTAAATGTTTAATCGCATCTAAATGATTGCCCTGCGACCAGTACGCTACTCCAAGTACGCGATTTGCTTTGGATTTTCCCGAAAGATAGTTAAGGCTATCGGCTAAATTTAAAGCTTGTTTACCATATTTTAAAGATTCGTTGGGATCGACAATCCAATAATTATAGCCCAATGCGTTAACAAGATCGACATAGGTTTCGGACTTTGAAGTTTGATTGGCAAGTACCGTTTTTAAGCTATCAATTTTTTGTTGCGAAAAACATACAACTGACATTAACAAAACATAAATTGATATAAAAACTTTCATAATCTGTTTTGGGTATGAGGGAAACGGAGATTCAAAGTTAATATTTTTCTTTGTAACAACATGCCGCCATTTTACTGGGTAACGCTGAAATAAAGACGGTTTAAAATCTAAAATGTGACAATACACCAACGCTTTTTGTTGGCACTTATTATTTTTCAAAAAAAAATCCCAAGCCAAAAGCTCAGGATTTAATAAATCTTTTAATGTCGGTTTTCAATTAAGCATCAGGGTGCATAAAGCGTTGTTTGGCCAATAATTCTTCTTCGGTTTCCACTATATCTTCATCGGGTACACAACAATCCACGGGGCAAACCGCAGCACATTGTGGCTCGTCGTGGAACCCTTTACACTCGGTACATTTATCTGGGACGATATAGTAAATCTCGTCACTAATCGGTTCCTGAGCTTCCTCAGCGTCAACCTCTGTTCCGTTAGTCAGCACAACGGTACCTTCTAAACTCGTACCGTCTTTATAGCGCCAATCGTCTGCACCTTCATATATTGCTGTATTTGGGCATTCCGGTTCGCATGCACCACAATTTATACATTCGTCTGTTATTATAATTGCCATAGCGTTTTTTCTCTTGAGTTTGCTTAAATTTGCAGTTGCAAAAATAAAGCCAAAACCATTCATAACCAAATATAGGATGAATATACAACAAAGAATTAACGCTTTTGTAAAATTAGGAGATTTTATAAGTCAATTTTCTAATGAAGCTATCCAAAAAAAGGATAATGTGGAACACAACGTTTTATTTTTTGATGGTTTTAAACATCAGTTGAAGTTGGCCGAAGAGCACAACGGCTGGTTTACAGAAGAAAACATAAAATTTGCGCTTAAAGGGTGGTCGGATTCCTTAACCCTCGAAAACTTAACAACTTGGTTACAACCCTATAATTTAGATACCGTTAACCCGAAAAAAATTGCCGTTGTTATGGCTGGAAACATTCCGTTAGTAGGGTTTCACGATTTTTTATCGGTACTCATATCGGGGCATCGGGTTTTGGTTAAGCAATCTTCAAACGACAAACATTTACTTCCTTTTTTAGCCAAATATTTGGAATATGTTGAAAAGGATTTTAAAGGTAAAATAGAATTTACCGAAGAAAAACTAACAGATTTTGATGCTGTAATTGCCACCGGAAGCAATAATACAGCACGTTATTTTGAGTATTATTTTAAAGGCAAACCATCAATTATTCGGAATAACAGAAATTCGGTTGCGGTTTTAAATGGCAACGAATCACCTGAAGATTTGCAAAACTTATCAGAAGACATTTTTAGATATTTTGGTTTGGGCTGCAGGAATGTGTCCAAGTTATTTGTGCCAAAAAACTATAAATTTGATGCCTTATTTGAAGCGATTTATCATTGGCACCCCATTGTTGAAAAAGCCAAATACGCTAATAATTACGATTATAATAAAGCCGTGTATTTAATGAGTGAGTTCGATATGCTTGAAAATGGCTTTTTTATGATTAAAGAAGATGCGAGTTATGCATCGCCCATTGCAACCTTGTTTTACGAATATTATGACGATGCAGAGCAACTAAAACAAAAATTAAAAGCCGACGCACGGCAAATTCAATGTGTCGTTTCAAACGGGTTTTTAAGCAATGAAATCGCTTTTGGTAACACCCAAAAACCACAACTTTGGGATTATGCAGATGACGTGGATACTATTGCATTTTTAACAGAAATATAGGGCAAAAATTATTATTTTAATAACATAATTTTACATAGAAATTACCACCTTTGCACCATAATAATTCAATGTATAGTTTTTCGCTTTCGTGAAAACAAAAAATGATATTTAATGAAAAAACACAACTTTAACGCAGGACCATCTATTTTACCTCAAGAGGTTTTATTAAAAGCTTCAGAAGCGGTAATGGATTATAACAACAGTGGTTTATCTGTAATTGAGATTTCGCACCGAAGTAAAGACTTTGTTGAAATTATGGAAAAAGCCAGAGCATTGGCTTTAGAGTTACTAGGTTTAGAAGGCAAAGGCTATAAGGCCTTATTTTTACAAGGTGGTGCCAGCACACAGTTTTTAATGGTGGCTTTAAATCTTTTAGAAAAAAGAGCGGGTTATTTAAATTCGGGAACTTGGGCAGCAAAGGCCATTAAAGAAGCGAAGATCTATGACGATATTTACGAAGTAGCTTCTTCTGCAAATGCCAATTATAACTATATTCCTAAAGGATATGATATTCCTTCAGATTACGATTATTTTCATTTTACAACAAACAATACCATTTTTGGTACGCAAATGAAATCGTTTCCAAAATGCGATATTCCTATGGTTTGCGATATGAGCAGCGATATATTTTCACGTGCCATAGATTACAGTCAATTCGATTTAATTTACGCCGGTGCACAAAAAAATTTAGGAGCAGCGGGTACAACCTTAGTGGTTATTAAAGAAGATGTTTTGGGTAAAGTTTCGCGTAAAATCCCATCAATGATGGATTATAAAATGCACATAAGCAAAGGCAGCATGTTTAATACACCGCCAGTTTTTGCTGTGTACACATCCATGTTAACTTTAGAGTGGCTAAAAAATCTTGGAGGAGTTGCTGCTATCGAAAAAGAGAACGAAAAGAAAGCAAGCTTAATGTATTCTGAAATTGATTTGAACCCCTTGTTTAAAGGTTTCGCAACCAAAGAAGACCGATCAACCATGAATGCCACATTCACTTTAGAAAACGAAAACCTAAAAGAAACCTTCGAAACCATGTTGAAAGAAGGCGGAATTAACGGTATAAACGGTCACAGAAGTGTTGGCGGTTACAGAGCTTCAATGTACAATGCATTGCCATTGGACAGTGTTAAAGCTTTAGTTGAAATAATGAGCGAATTAGAAAGTAAGGCTTAGTAGATTAGCATTTGCAATTCCCTCGAAGTAGGGAATCTCATTAAGCTAGCTAAAATAAAATTATTAAGACTCCCACCTTTGTGGGAATAAATAAAAATAAGTTTCAAATGAAAGTATTAGCAAACGATGGTGTTTCACAAAGCGGAATTGATGCACTAGAAAAAGGTGGCTATGAAGTTATCACCACAACGGTTGCACAAGAGCAGCTTATAAACTACATAAACGAAAATAAAATCGATGTTTTGTTGGTGCGCAGTGCCACACAGGTACGCAAAGATTTAATTGATGCTTGTCCTAGCTTAAAAATTATTGGTCGCGGTGGTGTTGGTATGGATAACATTGATGTTGAATATGCTCGCGAGAAGGGGCTTTCGGTAATAAACACACCAGCTGCCTCTTCGCATTCTGTTGCAGAATTGGTATTTGGCCACCTTTACGGATTGGCACGTTACTTACACAACTCCAACAGAGATATGCCTTTAGAAGGCGATAGCAACTTTAAAGGCTTAAAAAAGGCTTATGCTAAAGGCACGGAACTAAAAGGAAAAACCTTAGGTGTTTTAGGGTTTGGTCGCATTGGTCAAGCTACCGCAAAAGTAGCTATTGGTGCGGGTATGAAAGTAGTTGCTTTCGATCCGTTTATCGAGAAAGCCAATTTGAAATTAGACTTTTTTGACGGACAAACTCTTAATTTTGAAATTGAAACCATTTCAAAAGAAGAGGTTTTAAAACAATCAGACTTCATCACGTTACACGTTCCATCACAACAAAGCTACGTTATAGATGAAGCCGAATTTAACATGATGAAAGACGGTGTAATTATTGCGAATGCAGCGCGAGGCGGCGTGGTAAACGAGGTTGCCCTTATTAAAGCTATTGAAAGCGGTAAAGTGGCCCGAGCAGCCTTAGATGTTTTTGAAAAAGAACCTAAGCCAGAAATTCAGCTATTAATGAATCCTTCGTTATCATTAACTCCGCATACCGGTGCAGCGACTAACGAAGCGCAAGATAGAATTGGTACAGAATTAGCATCACAAATTATAAGCATTCTTGGATAGAGACATTCTTTTCAATTAAAAATAAAATGTGACCTAAACGGTATAAATGAGTCTTAACTATATGTTGGGACTTTTTTTGTACCTTCAACATCCAATTTATTAATCTTAAAAAAACAAAATACAATCATGTCAGGAATTTTAGACTTATTAAACAGCGACCTGGGAAAAACCATTGTTAGCGGTGTTTCAGGCTCCACAGGAACCGATGAAACCAGAACGAGCAGTGTTTTAACCATGGCTTTACCGGTATTAATGAAAGCTATGGAAAGAAACACATCCACCCCAGAAGGCGCTCAAGGCTTAATGGGCGCATTAATGTATAAACACGATGGTAGCATTTTAGATAACCTTGGAGGCTTATTTAGTGGCGGTGTTAATGATGAGGTAAAAACCGATGGTGATAAAATTTTAAACCATGTTTTAGGGAACAAAAAGCAAGGGGTTGAAAAAATTATTGGTGAAAAATCTGGTTTGGATGCAGGTTCTGTCGCGAATATTCTTAAGGTGGCAGCACCAATTTTAATGGGTGTTATAGGAAAACAAACCAGACAAAACAATGTAAGTACACCGAACGATTTAAGCGGTTTGCTTGGGGGATTGCTTGGTGGTAGTGCTGCCAAAGAAGAACAAAGTTTTTTAGAAAAAATATTGGATGCTGATGGCGATGGTAGCGTTGTGGACGACGTTGCTGGAATGGTATTGGGAAGTGCCAAGAAAAAAGGCGGACTCGGTGGGTTATTAGGTGGCCTTTTTGGAGGAAAATAAAAGACATTCTCTTTAAAAAGTTCAAAAATGTCAATCATTATGTTTGGCATTTTTTTTTAAAATCAATTAAAAATCAATCGATTAAGGAATGATTTTTGTATCTTTAAATTAAAAACAAATAAGTTATGAAAACGTTTCTCTATCTAATACTAGTACTCGGTTTTCTTATTGGATGCAATACGTCAAAAAGAATACCTTCTTCAAATAACGAATTAGCAAACAAAGCAACCCAAAACGATACGGTAAAAATTGCCAACAACGAGTTGGAATACGAAATTATAATTATCGAACCGGGGTTTAATTTTTGGTTGGCAAGCAGAGCAAAACCAGAGGGTTACTATTCGCAACAATTTTTGGAAAACAGAAACTATCTCTACGTTACAGAATGGAATAGTAGAGTTATGCAACCCCTGCGCTATAATCCGGATCTTTACGAATTGCAAATAGATTATCAACCAGGAATTGATTACGGCTACGATGTAAATTATAAACTATATAATTACTTTATCTACTTTCAATTAACTTATAAGCAACAATTAGCTGGTTTTACACCTCGAATTTAAAACACTTTAACTATTTTTGCTCTCAAAATTTTTATAGTGAAGAAATTTAAAGAGCATTGGCAAATACATAAAAATTGGCAACTTGTTTTTCCCTTATTGGGTATTATAGCTTTAGGTTATTCGTCTTTTAAATTATCTAAAGTGCTCTTAAAAGATGTCCATGTTGTGTTAACCTTAGTTTTAAGTGGAGTTATCTTTTTTGCGCTTTTAAAGTTAACCCTTTTCATTTTTAATAAATTGGAAAAAAAATGGGACGTCACCTTTAAATGGGAAATGATAAGCATTTTTTTGGTGTTTGCAACTACGGGTTCATCCTCGTTGTTTGTTAGCAAGCCGCTTATTAAACTCATGGGTATTAGTAAAGAGAATTTGCCAACGTTCGCATATTGGGTATTGTATATTGTTATCGGATTTATTTTTTACCAAATACTATTGGTGGCAATAGGATGGCTCTTTGGGCAATACAAGTTTTTTTGGGATTTTGAAAAAAAGATGCTTCGTAAAATTGGTTTTAAACGCTTTTTGGATTAGTGCAATTTATTAAAGAACATATTGCTTTTAAGGTTATTACCCTATGCATTGCTCTGGTGTTTTTAGTGCCATCGGCTGTAAAATTTGCACATATATTTACGCACCACACCCACGAAGTCTGTGAAGGTTACAGCACCACCCATATACATAAAATTGATGTTGATTGCGACTTTTACAAGTTTAAGCTCAATAAAAATTTCACGTATTCTTTTTTTTATGTTGATTTGTTTTTAGAGCAAATTGATACCCAACACATTGCATCGCAATATCATTTTCTTAGTAAATACCAACGCTTACAAACTTCTCTTCGCGGTCCGCCTGCGTTAATTTAATGCCATTATAAAGTTGTTGAAATTGGTTTTCAACATAAAATAATTATTAAATTAAAAATACATATATGAAGTTGTTTCTTAATATGCTGCTACTATTAGCAGTATCAAATATATTTTCACAAAATAAAATAGAAGGCGTCGTAACCGATGCTAACACAAATATAGAATTGGTTTATGTAACCGTTTACATGCCTCATTTAGAGAAAGGCACAAGCACTAACGAAAATGGTGAATTTACTTTAAACGATTTGCCCACAGGCACGCACACCTTGTTATTTTCAATGATGGGTTTCCAAACCCAATCGGTAAATGTTACCATTCCGTTAAACAACCCGTTAACCATTCAATTAAAACCTTCAGCCATTGAAATGGAAAACATTATCATTTCCACACCTTTTCATAAACTACAGCGCGATAATGTGATGAAAGTTGAACACAAAAACGTTGCAGAATTAAAGGCTAGTGGTGCTGTAACTTTGGCCGACGGCATTACCAATATTGCTGGTGTTGAAAGTGTTACAACGGGTATAGGCATAGGCAAACCGGTAATTAGAGGCTTGAGCTCTAACCGTGTTTTGGTTTACACGCAAGGCGTTCGGTTGGAAAATCAGCAGTTTGGAAGCGAACACGGTTTGGGTGTTAACGATGCCGGTGTTGAAAGCGTTGAGGTTATCAAAGGGCCAGCATCATTGCTTTACGGTAGCGATGCTCTGGGCGGAGTACTTTATCTGAATCCTGAACGATTCGCTAATAACAATACCGATTCGGGCGATTTTGGAACAAACTATTACAGCAATACCAAAGGGTTTAGTACCAATGCGGGCTATAAATCTTCGGTCAATAATTTTAAATTTTTATTTAGAGGAAGTCTTACCGAACATTCCGATTACAAAACAAAAGCGTATCGCGTTACCAATACGCGTTACAGAGAGCAGGATTTTAAAGCAGGTTTGGGCTTTCAAAACCAAGCGATTAAAACGGCTTTTCGGTATAATCTTAACAATTCTAAATTAGGGATTCCAGAAGAAATCGGGGAGCAATCAACAAACAAAACGCCTTTGTTGCCGTATCAAAATATTACAAACCATGTGTTTAGTTATAAATCGGTTTTGTTTTTTAACAACTCGAAATTAGACCTCAATTTAGGATATGTTTATAATGATAGAAAAGAGTTTGAAGACCATCACCATCATGAAACCGAAGAAGAGCACGAGCAACATGAAGAAGGTGAAGAAGATGAAATGTTAGAAGCGGCACTTCGGATGAAACTAAAAACATTTAATTACGATGTAAAATATCACCTTCCAAAACTGGGTAAATTTGAAACCATTGTGGGGGCTCAAGGGATGAACCAAATCAATTCAAATTATGGCGAAGAAGAGCTGATTCCAGACGCCACAACTAACGATTTTGGTGTTTTGGCTACCTCTCATATTCATTTTGAAAACCTAGATATTCAGCTTGGTGCGCGTTTTGATAACCGAAACATTACTGTGGTTTCAGGCATAAACAAAAGCTTTAATAGTTTTAACGGCGCATTCGGAATCAAAAAAAATATTGCGGAAAACATGACTGCACGTGTAAATTTTGCAACAGGATTTAGAGCGCCTAATTTATCTGAATTGACGTCCGATGGTACTCACGAAGGCACAAACCGATACGAAATAGGAAACATCAATTTAAAAAGCGAGCAAAACTTTCAAACCGATATCGCTTTCGAATTGAAAAACGAACATTTGGAGATTTTCGTAAACGGTTTTTATAACCGGATACATAATTATATTTTCCTTTCGCCCGATGGCAATGTTATCGATAATACGCCTGTTTTTGTGTATTTACAAAACGACGCAATACTTTATGGTGGCGAGTTTGGACTGCATTTGCATCCGCATCCTTTAGATTGGTTGCATTTTGAGTCGAGCTTTGAAACCGTTACCGGAAAACAAATGGATGATACATATTTACCGCTAATTCCAGCTAAGTCGATAAGTAATATTATAAGAATCGAATTTGAAGATAATTGGATTAAAAAAGGCTATGCTTTTGTTAAGTTAAAGTCTACATTCAAGCAAGATAAGGTGAGTACTTTTGAAACCAACACCAACGGCTACAGTCTTTTAAGCGCTGGTTTAGGTGGAGACTTTTCGGTGTTTAACAATGAATTGAACGTTACACTTTCGGGAAATAATTTAACCGACAAAACGTATACAAACCATTTATCACGGTTAAAACCCGATGGTATATTTAATATGGGCAGATCTATTAATTTAGGGTTTACCTATAGCTTATAACAAAAAAAAGAAGCTGTCTAAAAGGTCTTACTCTATGTCATATTGAGCTTGTCGAAATATTTTAACTTACTGATAATCAAGATCGGTTTCGACAGGCTCAACCTGACAAATTAAATTCAAACGACTTTTTAGACAGCTTCTGCTTTTATAATAATATTATTATTCGTTTTCAGCTTCAACCTCAATCACAATAGGCTTTTCTTCTTTCTGAAAAACATAGGTTAAAAACCACATAATGGTAAAGGTAGGAATAATGTCAAGTCCCGGAATGGCCTCCTCAATAAACGATACTACACCAGCCACTTTACCTCTCGTTCCTTTGTACATTTTACTCATTAAATAGGCCGATGCCGGCGCCCAAATAATATCTAAAAGGGTGAGCATTCCAACAATATCAAACAATATGCTTAATGTTAATTTTTTGTTTTTACTTAAATTTTCTAAATTCATAGGCTTTGTTTTAGTCTGTATAACGCAAAAAATATACCAAAAATTATTTGCCAATAAGTTTTAAAAATTCGTTTCTAGTTTCAATTTTTTCAAACTGTCCCCTAAAACCCGAAGTTGTTGTTATCGAGTTTTGTTTTTGCACACCGCGCATCATCATACACATGTGCGACGCTTCAATAACCACAGCAACGCCCTGCGGTTTTAAGGTGTCGTTTATGCAATCTAAAACCTGTTCGGTTAAGCGCTCCTGTACCTGCAACCGTCTTGCGAATATGTCAACAATTCGAGGCAATTTGCTTAACCCGACTATCTGTCCGTTCGGGATGTATGCAATGTGGGCTTTTCCAAAAAAAGGTAAAATGTGGTGTTCGCAAAGCGAATATAATTCGATATCCTTCACAATCACCATTTCGTTGTAAGACTCTTTAAACATGGCGCTTTTAAGAACTTCAACCGGATCTTGGTTGTAGCCTTGGGTTAAAAATTGCATCGCTTTTGCGGCACGTTCGGGCGTTTTTAGCAAACCATCCCTTTGGGTATCTTCGCCTAAATCTTCAATAATGTGTTTATATCTGTCCTTAACATCGTCGGTTACTTGTATATTATACTCTTCAAAACTTTTATATGGCATGTTATGTTTTTTATTAAGATTTTTAGCTTAAATCAGCTCGGTAATTTTACTGAAATTCCTAAGTGATACTTTTAATAATTCTTATTCGAATAAAAATAATCAAAAAAACTTAGACGTAATCTTCTTATTAAAATTTCAAAAAAATATTAACAATTAGATTGTTTTTTTAACGTTTACTTAAGAATATTAGGCTTTTAACAAAACTACATTTGTTAAAAGTGTAACAATTTTTGATTATTATTGTCTTTTAACCATCAACCAAAACATCAAAATCAACCTTAATGAGGCAACTAACTACGCTATGCTTTATTTTATTATTCTCTTTTATTGCTTACGCACAGGATAAAAAAACCTTAAATATTGTAAGAACCGCTAAGGCGCCAAAAATTGATGGTGTGTTAAATGACGATGCATGGAAAAATGCAGACGAAGCCAAGGATTTTACCCAATTTAGACCGGAAATGGGTGTTGCAGAGAAAGCGCATCAAAATACCATTGTAAAAATGACTTATGATGATAACGCCATTTATATTGCGGCCTATTTAAAGGATAAGCCCGAAGACATCCAAAAACAATTTTCGAGCCGCGACAATTTTGGGCAATCCGATTTTTTTGGCGTGGTGTTAAACCCTAATAACGATGCCCAAAACGACACCGAGTTTTTTGTGTTCAGTTCAGGAAATCAGGCTGATGCCATTGCTTCGCCCAGTATTGATAATGGCGAAGATTTTGGATGGAATGCCGTTTGGGATAGTGCCGTAAAAATTGTTGACGACGGGTGGATTGTAGAAATGAAAATTCCGTACCGAGCACTCCGGTTTTCCAATGATGAAGTGCAAACTTGGGGTTTACAGTTTCATAGGCGATTTCGGATTGATAACTCGCAATATTCTTGGAACCCGATTGACAGAACCAAAGGAAATATTGGATTATATCACGGTGAATTAAGGGGTATTAAAAACATTAAACCACCAACGCGTTTAAGCTTTTATCCTTTTGTTTCGGGTATTTCAACCTCTTTTGATGGCGAGCACGAAACCGATTTTAACGTTGGATTGGATGTAAAATACGGCATCACCGAAAACTTTACTTTAGATGCCACTTTAATCCCAGATTTTAGTCAGGCTGCCTTTGATAATGTAAGATTGAACCTAGGCCCGTTCGAGCAAACTTTTAGCGAACAACGCCAGTTTTTTAAAGAAGGTGTCGATTTGTTCAATAAAGGCGATTTGTTTTTTTCGCGGCGTATTGGTAACGCGCCCGTGGAGCAAGGCCACGTTGAAGACGAACTAATAAACAACAGTAATATTAACGAAGAAATTGTTGATAACCCAAGTGTTGTAAAAACGCTAAACGCCATAAAGGTTTCTGGGCGCACAAAAAAAGGGTTGGGTGTTGGTTTTTTCAATGCGGTTACCGAAAAAACAGAGGCTAGAATAAAAACTACCGAATATATTAGAGACCAAAACACGCAAGCCATAACAGATAGTGTTATTTCATATAGAAATAGAATCACCGAACCGCTAGCCAATTACAATATTTTGGTGCTCGACCAGCAATTTAATGGCAATTCCTCGGTAAGTTTAATAAATACCAATGTTACAAGAGATGGAGGTTTTAGAGACGCCAATGTTACGGGGTTTTTGGCCGATATTTCAAATAAAAGAAACACCTATAATGTTCGTGGTCAAATAAAAATGAGCAATGTGAATTTGTCCGATGGCATGAGTACGGGTTTAAGTTCGTTTTTTATGGTTAGAAAAACACATGGCAAGTACCGCTATAGTTTCGACCATAGTTTTGCAGATGAGGAATATGATATAAACGACTTAGGGTTAAACAACCGAAACAATTATAGCAATTTTGGTGTCGATGCTTCTTATCAAATTTTTGAGCCTACTGAAAAGCTGAATGATTTTAGGTTTAATACTTGGGTAAATTACCGCCGTTTGTACAACCCCAGCACTTTTACAGGCGCAAATCTTGGAATGCGTATTAGTGCGCAAACCAAAAAATTGATGTGGTTTGGAGCCCGAGTTAATTTCGACCTCGGAAAACAGTACGATTATTTTGAACCTCGAGATTTTGAAAACAAACGCTTTTTTATCTACAAAAACTTTGTTTCGGGCGGTGTTTGGTTTGAAACCAACGCCAATAAAACATTTTCTATCGAAGCTAATTTAGGGTCGTTTACCATGTTCGACAAAGAAAGGGATTTGTTTGGCTATGAGTTTGAAGTGGAACCCACCATAAGATTTAACGACAAGTTTAGACTGTCTTATGAGTTTGAATACCAAAACAACAAAGGAAGTCGCGGTTTTGTGGATAATATAAATGATGATATTGTTTTTGGCGAACGCGATGTGGTTTCGATTGAAAACGGACTTTCCGGAGCCTACAATTTCAATCCGCTACACGCCATAAGGCTCACTTTTAGAAACTTTTGGAGTACCGTAAATTATGATTACCAATTGTTTGTTCTTGAAAACGACGGCACGCTTTCTTCAAATAATGCTTATAATGTTGATAGTATTCCAGATAGCCCGAATATTAATTTTAATACTTGGAATCTAGATTTACGATATTCGTGGCAATTTGCTCCGGGTAGCCAACTTACCGCGTTGTATCGAAATTCATTATTTAATTTAGATTCGGCGTCAAAAGACAATTACTTTAATAGTTTAAACACCTTGTTGGATCAACCCATACAACATGTGTTTTCCATAAAGCTTCAATATTTTATCGATTATTCAAATCTTAAAACTATTTTTAAAAGGAAAAGTAACAGCTAATCGTTGCTTATAAATCTTTAAAGTATTACTTTCATTGCCCTAATTAATTGGTATGATTAAAGC
This sequence comes from Hwangdonia lutea, assembly GCF_032814565.1. Lineage (GTDB taxonomy): Bacteria > Bacteroidota > Bacteroidia > Flavobacteriales > Flavobacteriaceae > Hwangdonia > Hwangdonia lutea. The sequence continues at coordinate 476,442 of NZ_CP136521.1, read as the reverse complement.
ACATAATGTTCATAAATATTACAACGATTTACACGTCCTTAAAGGTGTAGATATTCATGTAAAAAGAGGCGAAGTCGTATCTATTGTCGGTGCTTCGGGCGCAGGAAAAACCACCTTGTTGCAACTCTTGGGTACTTTAGATCGAGCTTCGGAAAAAGAGGATTTCAATATCACCATAAACAATACCAATATTAATGCGCTAAACGATAAAGCCTTGGCAAAGTTTAGGAATGAGCATATTGGGTTTATCTTTCAGTTTCATCAGTTATTACCGGAATTTACAGCCTTAGAAAACGTATGCTTACCAGCATTTATAAAAGGCACTAAAAAGGCCGAAGCCGAAAAACGTGCCAAAGAACTTTTAGATTTTTTAGGCTTATCGCATCGTCACGACCATAAACCAAATGAATTATCTGGTGGCGAACAACAGCGGGTTGCCGTGGCTAGAGCCTTAATTAATAATCCCGATTTAATTTTTGCCGACGAGCCTTCTGGAAATTTGGATAGCGAATCTGCCGAAACCTTACACAGTCTGTTTTTTAAGCTTCGCGAAGAGTTTGGGCAAACCTTTGTAATTGTTACCCACAATGAAGAACTGGCAAATTTGGCTGATAGGAAGTTAACCATGGTTGACGGGAAAATAATAAACAACTAAATTTTATTTAGTTTAAGCAATAAAAAAGCCCATAGAAATCTATGGGCCTTTTTATTTACCTATGTATTTTAATAATTAATTTCCTAAAGGATACGTTTTACCTAATATGGTAATGGTTGAATTGGTATAATTCAATTTAATGTCGTTAATATCGGCAACATCAATATCAAGAATTCCAGATTTTATACTTCGAGGTAGTAACACAAAATGCAAGGATTCTTCAACAGTCAACGCATATGCAATGCCTTTGGAGCTTGTTCCGGATTGCGAACCGTCTAGCATATATTCATCGTCCCAAATATTAAAAGGTGTATCAGAACCTGCTACCCAAGTTCTAGTAGAATTTTCGATGTAATTAACAGACGCACCATTTTCAGCAGTAATTTTTCCATTTTCAATAGTCACACTGTATTGTAAATGATCATCTTGATTTTTGCCTAAATTTTTAACGTGGTGCGTGCCTTCAACCTTAAAGTCTTCATGGTAATAATCTGTAAAAGTTGTGGTATGCTCGCTATCTGTTTTTCCGTACCAATCGGTTGAAACTATTGTGGCTTTGCCTTTACGTGTGATGCCATCTTTACACAACACACCTGATTGATAGTCAATTGTAATGGTTTTAGGAAAAGTAGTAAAATCTTGAGGCTCAACCGTAATTATAGGGCTGTCGCCATTTTTGGTTTTACTTGATTTTGAAGTGGTCGAACTTTCAGAACTTAAAACAGCATCGCCGCTATTGTTACCTACATCCTGAAAAACTTTGCTTACAATGGCATACTCGGTTAACACTTCAATGGTAGATGCGTTGGCATCAATAGGTTGTAATTCATCGTCTTGACAACTCATAAAAAGCAGTACAAGCATAGGGGCTATAATTTTTCTCATAATATTTAATTTATTTGCTAATTAACGTTTTAAATTGAAATTTTAGTACTTCTCATCCATAAATCTTGCTTTTTAAAGTTGTTTTTTGTTTTTTATCGATGTTTTTATTTGAAATATAAGATTTTTAATACATATAAGAAGAGTTGTTGAAACCAGATTATGTCTTAAAATTGACCTACTTTTGAATCTTCAAAATCAAAACATTGAAAAAAACAGAACTCAAAGAATTTTTGGACGCTAAAGTTGTTCAGTACAATAACCCAAAGTTTATTGAAAGCGACCCTATTCAAATACCGCATCAATTCTATAAAAAAGAAGATATTGAAATTGCTGGTTTTTTAACGGCGACCATTGCATGGGGAAACCGAAAAAGCATCATTAACAACGCAAACCGTTTGATGGATTTGTTGGATCATGCGCCTTACGATTTTGTTTTAAATCACAATGAAACCGATTTAGAAAAACTACAGCCTTTTGTGCACCGTACCTTTAATGGGAGTGATTGTGCACAGTTTGTAAAATCGTTGCAGCATGTTTATAAAAATCACAACGGATTAGAAGCTGTATTCGCAAAACATGCCGAAGCCGATTCATTACAAAAATCCATTTCAAACTTTAAGTCTGTTTTTTTTGAAATTGAACATTTACAACGCACCCAAAAACACGTGAGTGATCCGTTAAAAAATTCAGCAGCAAAACGTATTAACATGTTTTTACGGTGGATGGTGCGCAACGACAATGCAGGTGTAGATTTTGGTATTTGGAACAGCTTGTCACCTAAACAGTTATCTTGTCCTTTAGATGTCCATTCCGGGAAGGTAGCTAGAAAATTAGGGCTTTTAAAGCGCAAACAAAATGATGCCAAAGCGCTTTTGGAACTCGATTTGGCATTGCGTAAATTGGATGCAAACGACCCTGTAAAATACGATTTCGCCTTATTTGGTTTGGGGGTTTTTGAGGGTTTTTAGTTTTAATTTTTCATTACGAGTAGCTTGATATGTTTTTTACTTGAACATCGTAATTTTAATTCAAACAGGCATATGGTTGTAAAACACAATTCTACTTTCGTAGCATGCAAACAACAAAGCAGTTTTTGTACGGGATAGTTATTGGAATTTTAGGCATAGTTCTATTTTCGTCAAAGGCCGTTATGGTGAAATTGGCCTATAATTTTCAAGTGGATGCAATAAGCATTTTGTTATTGCGTATGTTGTTTTCCTTTCCTATTTATCTGGTTATCGCTTATGTTTATCGCCATCAAAATAAAGATGTAAAAATTAAAAACAGCGATTACGCTTGGGTGGTGTTTTTTGGTTTTATAGGTTACTATTTAGCAAGTTATTTCGATTTTGTTGGACTCACTTATATAAAGGCCAGTTTAGAACGCATCATTTTATTTTTGTACCCCACTATGGTGCTGCTTTTAATAAGTTGTTTTTAAAGCAGCCCATTACCAAAATTCAAGCCAGTGCTATTGGTTTAACTTATTTTGGTGTTGTAATTACATTTTCAGATGAAGTTGCCGTTTCTGGCGCAAACACATATTTGGGTGGGTTTTTTATACTATTAAGTGCTGTCACTTATGCTTCGTATTTAGTGGGCAGCGGATGGTTAATTCCCAAATTTGGTGTCATAAATTTTACGGCATACGCGATGCTCGTTTCTTGTGTTTGTGTATTTGTTCACTACAGCATTATTAGCGAAACCAATCTGTTTGGTTTTTCATGGGAAGTTTATTTATTAGGATTTTTAATTGCAGTTTTCGCTACCGTAATTCCATCGTTTTTAGTGTCGGCTTCCATTAAAATGATTAGCTCTTCAAACTTTGCCATTGTAGCCGGAGTGGGGCCGATTTCCACCATAGTTTTGGCTGCTATTTTTTTAAATGAAACCTTATCGCTGCTTCAGTTATTTGGCGTTTTATTGGTTATTATTGGCATCTTATTGGTGTCTTTAAAAAAAGGAAACAATCTGTAGTTCAACGTTCTCAACAAAAACAATTTTTTATTGTTAATTACTTTGTGATATCGCTGTTTTATATTATAATTGGTTGTGTTATATTAGCGTCCTATCATTAAATTTTGCTCAATTTTATGGCTGTACAATCCAATTATACCGAAGACAATATACGTTCACTAGACTGGAAGGAACATATCCGTATGCGACCAGGTATGTATATTGGCAAGTTGGGTGATGGTTCGTCGCCAGACGATGGTATTTATATCCTTTTAAAAGAAGTGCTCGACAACTCCATTGACGAGTATGTTATGGGCGCTGGCAAAACCATCGAAATTTCCATTCAAGGCACCAAGGTTACGGTGCGCGATTACGGTCGTGGTATTCCGTTGGGTAAGGTGGTCGATGTGGTTTCAAAAATGAACACCGGTGGAAAATACGACTCCAAAGCCTTTAAAAAATCGGTGGGATTAAATGGTGTTGGTACTAAGGCGGTAAATGCCTTGTCGTCATTTTTTAGAGTAGAATCTACCCGCGATAGTAAAAGCGCTTCCGCGGAATTTGAGCAAGGTAACTTAACCAACAAGGAATTATTAGAAGAAACCTCGCGCCGAAAAGGAACCAAAGTGTCTTTTGTTCCCGATGATACTATTTTCAAAAACTATAAATTTAGGAGCGAGTACATCGTAAAAATGCTTAAAAACTATGTGTATTTAAACCCCGGTTTAACCATAGTTTTTAATGGCGAAAAATATTATAGCGAAAATGGATTAAAGGATTTATTAAGCGAAAACATTAATGAATCCGATAGATTATATCCCATTATCCATTTACGTGGCGATGATATCGAAATTGCCCTAACGCACAGTAAAACCCAATATAGCGAAGAATATCACAGTTTTGTAAACGGACAAAACACCACCCAAGGCGGTACCCATTTAAACGCCTTTCGGGAAGGAATAGTAAAGACCATTCGAGAATTTTATGGTAAAAATTACGATGCTTCAGATATTAGAAAATCGATAGTAAGCGCCATTGCCATTAAGGTGATGGAACCCGTTTTTGAGAGTCAGACCAAAACCAAATTGGGTTCTACCGATATGGGCGGCGATTTACCAACGGTACGTACGTATATCAACGATTTTGTAAAAACTCAGTTAGATAATTTTCTGCATAAAAACCCAGATACAGCAGAGAAAATTCAGCGTAAAATTTTACAGGCCGAACGCGAACGTAAGGAATTATCGGGCATTAGAAAATTGGCCAAAGACAGAGCTAAAAAAGCAAGTCTTCACAATAAAAAACTACGCGATTGCCGCATACATTTTGGAGATACTAAAAACGAAAGAAACCTGGAAACCACCTTGTTTATTACCGAGGGCGATTCCGCTTCGGGAAGTATTACAAAATCACGCGACGTAAATACACAAGCCGTTTTCAGTTTAAAAGGGAAGCCTTTAAATTGCTACGGGTTGAGTAAAAAAATAGTTTACGAAAACGAAGAATTCAATCTACTTCAAGCGGCTTTAAATATTGAAGAATCCTTAGAAGATTTACGCTATAACAATGTGGTTATTGCTACCGATGCCGATGTTGATGGGATGCATATCCGTTTGTTGTTGATTACATTTTTCCTTCAGTTTTTCCCTGAAGTCATCAAAGAAGGGCATTTGTATATTTTGCAAACGCCGTTGTTTAGGGTGCGCAATAAAAAGGAAACCATTTACTGCTATTCTGAAGAAGAACGACGTGATGCCATCGAAAAATTAAAACCAAAACCGGAAATCACACGATTTAAAGGACTGGGTGAAATTTCACCCGATGAGTTCAAGCATTTTATTGGTGATGATATTCGGTTAGATCCTATAATGTTGGACGATAATATGTCTATTGACGAGTTATTGTCTTTTTATATGGGGAAAAATACACCGGACAGACAGGAGTTTATTATTGATAATCTGAAAGTAGAATTGGATTTAATTGAAAAAGAGAAGTAATATATGAATCAAAAAACAAAAATAATTACCCAGCTAATTATACCCTCAAGCTTAATTATCGGTTGGTTTTTTATTTTGGATTATAATAATCTTTTCTCAAACCAAAACTTGGGAGGGTTTTTGAGCATGTTAGCCATGGTGTTTGTTATAATAGGATATTTTACGAATAAGAAAATTTAAAACATAATCCGGCTGTCATTCCTGCGCAAGTAGGAAGCCATTTTAATAGTATTGAGTTTAAAACAATAAGATTCCTGCCTTAGCAGGAATGACAAAAATATGACAGAAGACCAAAAAGACGATTTAGAAAACAACAATACAGAAAATCAAGAGCCCCAAGAAACCATTACCAGAGTTACTGGTATGTATAAGGATTGGTTTTTAGATTACGCATCGTATGTTATATTAGAACGTGCTGTACCTGCCATTGAGGACGGTTTTAAACCCGTGCAGCGTCGCATTATGCATTCCATGAAAGATTTGGATGATGGACGCTACAATAAAGTCGCAAACATAGTGGGGCATACCATGCAATATCACCCTCACGGTGATGCCAGTATTGCCGATGCCATGGTGCAAATTGGTCAGAAAGATTTGTTAATCGATACCCAAGGAAACTGGGGAAACATTTTAACGGGCGATAGGGCAGCGGCATCGCGTTATATTGAAGCGCGTCTTTCAAAGTTTGGGCTGGATGTTGTATTTAACCCTAAAATTACCGAATGGCAGGCCAGTTATGATGGCAGGCGAAAAGAGCCCGTAAACCTTCCGGTTATGTTTCCGTTGCTTTTGGCACAGGGTGGCGAAGGTATTGCGGTGGGCTTATCAACTAAAATATTGCCTCATAATTTTATCGAACTTATCGAGGCTTCCATAAAACATTTACAAGGTAAACGATTTACGCTTTTACCAGACTTTCCTACTGCAGGAATTGCCGATTTTTCTAATTACAACGATGGTTTACGAGGTGGCAAAGTGAGGGTTCGAGCAAAAATTTCGCAGGTTAATAAAAACACCTTGGCAATTACCGAAATTCCTTTTGGTACCACCACATCGTCGTTAATAGATTCTATCTTAAAAGCTAATGATAAAGGTAAAATAAAGGTTAAAAAGATTGAAGATAACACTGCGGCCGAGGTGGAGATATTAATTCATCTTCCGTCAGGCTTATCGCCAGATAAAACCATTGATGCCTTGTATGCCTTTACGAGCTGCGAGTCATCAATTTCGCCTTTGGGTTGTGTTATTGAAGACAATAAGCCTTTGTTTGTAGGGGTTTCGGAAATGTTGCGCCGTTCAACCGATAATACCGTTCAACTTTTAAAACAAGAATTAGAAATAAAATTGAACGAGTTTGAAGAGCAATGGCATTTTGCATCATTAGAGCGCATTTTTATTGAAAACAGAATTTACCGCGATATTGAAGAAGAAGAAACTTGGGAAGGTGTTATTTCGGCTATCGATAAGGGGTTACAACCTCATATAAAACATTTAAAACGTAAAGTTACAGAAGACGATATTGTGCGTTTAACCGAAATACGAATCAAGCGTATTTCAAAATTTGATATCGATAAAGCACAACAAAAAATTGATGCTTTAGAAGATCAAATTGCTCAAATAAAACATCATTTGGCAAATCTTATTGATTATGCTATCGCTTACTTTAAAAGGCTAAAAAAAGATTACGGCGAAGGGCGCGAACGCAAAACTGAAATTAGAACCTTTGATGATGTTGATGCCACCAAAGTTGTTATTAGAAATACCAAGCTTTATGTAAATAGGGAAGAAGGTTTTATTGGAACCTCGTTGCGCAAAAACGAATATGTTTGCGATTGTAGCGATATCGACGATATTATTGTGTTTACCAAAACAGGCAAAATGATGGTTACCAAAGTGGACACCAAAACCTTTATTGGTAAAGACATTATTCATGTGGCAGTGTTTAAAAAGAAGGACAAACGCACCATTTATAATATGATTTATCGGGATGGTAAAAAGGGACCGTCATATATAAAAAGATTTGCTGTAACTAGCATTACACGCGATAAAGAGTACGATTTAACCAACGGCAATAAAGGGTCGGTTGCACTGTATTTTTCAGCAAACCCGAATGGCGAGGCCGAAGTGGTTACCGTTAATTTACGTCAGGCAGGCAGTATAAAAAAGCTAAAATGGGACATCGATTTTGCCGATATTCTTATAAAAGGCCGTACATCAAAAGGGAATTTGGTCACTAAGTATTCCGTGAAGCGTGTTGAGCTGAAGGAGAAGGGTGTGTCAACTTTAAAACCCCGTAAAATCTGGTTTGATGATGCCGTACAGCGCTTAAATGTTGATGGTAGAGGCGATTTGGTGGGCGAATTTAGAGGCGAAGACAAGCTGTTAATCATCAATCAATCGGGGATGGTAAAAACCGTAACTCCAGAAGTTACCATGCATTTTGATGATGATATGATTGTAATGGAAAAATGGGTGCCAAAAAAGCCAATATCCGCTATTTATTTTAATGGTGAAAAAGAATTGTACTATGTAAAACGCTTTTTAATTGAGAATGAAGGTAAAGAAGAATCGTTTATTTCAGACCATCCTAATTCACAATTGGAGCTTGTTTCTACCGATTGGAAACCCATGGCAGAAGTTGTATTTGCCAAAGAGCGTGGTAAAGACCGAAAAGAGAATCTTGAAATTAACCTCGAAGCGTTTATTGCCGTTAAAGGGATAAATGCTTTGGGTAATCAGCTTACAAAGGATAAAGTAAATCAAATTAATTTGTTGGACCCCATTCCTTTTGAAGCGCCCGAGCAAAAACATGCCGATGAGATTGAAGTAGTTGATGAAATGGAAGTTTCAGCAAATAGTTCAGAAGATAAAAAAGCAGATAATACCTCAAAACCAAATGATAAACCAAATGAATCTGAAAACGACGATGAAGGGCAAACAACATTGTTTTAAATTAAGCTTTATGAGATGCAATTTTTTGCTCCATTTCTTTTAGAATATTACTCATATCAGTTTCATAATCAAACCAAAGCGTCGATTCATTTTTTTTAAACCATGTAAGTTGTCGTTTTGCAAATCGGCGGGTATGCTTTTTAATTTCCGATATGGCAAAATCTAAAGTCCATTTGCCATTAAGGTAATTAAACAATTCTTTGTAACCCACCGTGTTTAATGCGTTTAATGACTGATAAGGCATTAAAGCTCTCACTTCATTTAACAAACCATTTTCCATCATCACATCAACACGTTGGTTAATGCGGTTGTAAATAATAGCTCTTTCGGCTGTGAGACCAACGGTAATGGTGTTAAAGTTTCTTTCTGTTTTTCCTTGGTTTAAAAAGGAGGAATAAGGCTTGCCCGAACCTTTACAAATCTCTAAAGCACGAATAACCCGATGCGGATTATCAATAGCCATGGTATTGAATGCTTTTGTGTCAAGTGCTTTTAACTGATTTTGTAAATGTTTTAAACCTTTAGTTTGCAATGCGCTGTTTAATTGTTCGCGAATACTTTTATCAACATCCGGAAACTCATCTAATCCTTTTGTAACGGCATCCACGTACAGGCCGGAGCCACCAACCATAATAATAGTCTGTTTGCTTTTAAAAAGTGTTTCTAATTTTTGAAGAGCGTCCCTTTCAAAAGCACCAACACTATAATTATCTTGAATGGATTTATGATGGATAAAATGGTGTTTAGCCGCCGCTAATTCCTCGGTTGAAGGCGCCGCCGTACCAATGTGCATTTCCTTGTAAAACTGTCTGGAATCGGCTGAAATAATATCCGTATTAAAATGCTGTGCAAGCTTAATGCTTAGTGCCGTTTTGCCTATTGCCGTGGGGCCCACAATAGAGATTAAATACTTAGTCATGGTGTAATTGGCAACCACATTTATGGCAGTATTCTGCATCATCGTGATGCTTAACTTCTAAACAATTTACACAACATTGCGAGTTGAGCTGAACAGGTTTTGGGTTGTTATCAATATTGGTTTGTTCCCCTGATTTGCTTTGGCTGGTGTATTCGGCCGATATAATGCCAGTTGGCACCGCTATAATGCCATACCCTAAAATCATAACAAATGAGGCAATAAACTGTCCGAGTGGTGTTTGTGGCGTAATATCGCCAAAGCCTACCGTGGTTAGGGTTACAATACACCAATAGACGCTTTTAGGGATGTTTGTAAATCCGTTCTTTTCGCCTTCAATCAAATACATAATAGTACCTAAAATAATGGCAACAATGATAACGGCAAATAGGAATACTGATATTTTAGCTCTACTGGCTTTTAAGGCGTTCATCAGATTATTAGATGCGCCTAAATACCGTGCTAGTTTTAATATTCTAAACACCCGTAACAGCCTTAAAGCCCGCAATGCGGCAAGGGCGTGAACACCTCCAACAATTAATGAAATGTATTTGGGTATGGTTGAAAGCAAATCTACAATGCCATAAAAACTGAATATGTACTTTATGGGGCGTCGAACGGTTAAAATTCGAGCGATATATTCGATGGTAAATAAAATGGTAATAACCCATTCTGAAATATTGAGGAAATTATGGAAGTTTTCATCAATACTTTGAACGCTCTCCAGCATAACCAATAAAATACTGGCAAGAATGGTTATTAGTAAAACAACGTCAAACAGCTTGCCTTCGGGCGTATCGGCTTCATAAATAATTTCATGAAGCTTTACTCGCCATTTATTTCTAGTGTATTTACTCATAAAATCAAAAGTAGTAAAAGATTTGCTATTTCTTCTTTAATAATATTAGCGAGTTGGTTTGTATATCTACAATTTTACTCATAAAAGCTTTTAAATACGGATAATATTCTGCTGGATAAATAGCATCTTCAAAGCTGATTTTTAACATGATATTTATAGCGTTATCAATAATTACATTTGAAAAATGAACGCTCCCTTTATTATTGGGTAATGTAAATCTCAAGTTTTCTGGTTGTTCTAAAACGGTGTACGAATCGTCAAAATTAATCTTTAACATATAGTAATAGGTGCGTTTGTATCCAAAATCGATGGGGTAGCTGCGCTCTTGCAGTTTAAAAGGATTTTCTTTAAAAAACGATGTAAAGAAGGGGTTTAAATAAATATTATCTCCCGTGTCGTCCCAATTGTATTCAATATCATAAGCCTCTAAAAAATCTGGATTGGTTTTGCCCTCGTTTGTTACCTCATGATTTGATATTTCTATGTTTGGGTATTTATCTTCTAGATTGGTTAGGTATGCATCATTATTTTGATGATAGCTTTTTCTGCTGTCCAAAGCATGATAACCAGTTTTTTTAGATTTTACACTGCCCGTAATGTTATCGTTTTCACCCATATTTAATTCTGCTCTAAATTGGATGGTCGTTAAGGTGCTGGGTTTTAAGTCTACCCATTCGCTTCCTTTTTTAAAATCCATTAAGCGGCCGTAGCTATTTAAACATCTAAGGGGAATTTCGCCAAAGCTCAAGTATTCGTCTGTGGCATCAAGTAAATACGTTTTGTCATCAATAGTAGCTTGAACAATTAGATAGTTGAAATCTGAAATAACCGGATATATTTTAGTGGGAAATCCATGGTCTCTTGTTGAAATTAAAACGGGTTTAACATCAATATCAGCTTCTTTAAGTAAGTTGTGCAACAAGATATTTATGGACGACACATTGCCCGATTTATTCTTAATTAAATTTTTTACAGATACATCTGAAAATATTTTATAATCGCCATTCCATGTGTAATTTTCTTGAACATGTTTATAAATGGCATCGGCTTTTTTATAGGTATCTTTTTCAGTTATTACGGTATGGCTCACAAAATCTTCCAAATCTATAGATTTCGAGAGTTGCTTGCCAATGTCTTTATCGGTTCTAAATTCCCTATCTGTGGTTTTCCAAGTTTTGGTGTAATTATTTATCCTGCCATCAAATCCTTTAAATACTTTCAACTCGTATTCAATCCGGGCTAAGAAATTATATTTGCTGGTCATATAATCTTCTTCAATAAAAGCTGGAATATCTTTCATGGCATAAGAGGAAATGGTGCAATCAGCATGGGCACCATTGCCACCGTACAAACAATTCCGTTTTATTTTCTGATCGTTTTTAAACAATTTTTTACCACCAACCAATTTTATGTTGTACTCGTAATTGGCAGGAATGCTCGTGTTATATTCGCTATAAAGCTTGGGGATATCGCTCTGAAAACTCCATCCTTGATAATTAAACTTAAAAGGCGATTGCAGGGTGTAACTATAATTTATAACCGAACCCTCTTTAATATTTGGCAGTGTAAATTTTACTAATGTGAAATCGTCGTTATATTCTTCTTCAAAAATATGGGTGTCGCTTAATTTGGTAACCGTCACTTTGCCATCCACCAAATTGTAGGTTGTGGCAACAATGTTTTTTACTTTTTCTTTTCGGTCATCGCTTTTTTGTAAATAAATGGTAACATTGGCCTTATTGAAACCTTCGCGATTTAGTATTTTTATTTTTCGTTTTTCTTCGGTTATTAAAGAATAATCGTTGTTATCAATATAGCTGTTGCCGTATTCGTGTAAAACCAAAGCATTTGCGGTAGAGTCTTTTTCGTAAACATTTAATTCTAAATCGGCACGAGTGACTTTTAATGTTTCTGAATTAAAATTGGTTTGAGCGTAAATGGAAATATTTAAAAACAGGAGCAGAAGTACAGAAGTTTTTTGCATAGGTATTAAAGCGTAATAATTTTTAACCGTTTATTTTTTCTGAGATAATTTTGAATGATGTGTTGGGTATCTCTATTGCTGTCCATGGGCGTAATAATGGATTCTAAAATCTCAATATTGTTTATTTGGTAATTCAAATTAAAATAGCCCAAACCTTTAAAAACCCCATTTTCTATTAGGATGGCACTGCGTTCATCAACCGCTCGACCTTTATCAATAATCACCATGTTTTTATTGTGATAACTGTTTTTATCTATTAGTGCCTGTACGCGTTTATTGTAAATTTCGGCCGGTTCCTTTTCAATACAAGCCCCGTTACAGGTTTTAATATCGTAGTTAAAACAACTGGTTTTGGTTTTGTAAAGTCCTGTTAGTTTCTGGCATAAGTTGAAATCTTCAACCGCTTTTGTGATAAAGCTTTTTCCGCTTTGGCGGTTGCTAAATGTGGTTATGGCCTTTTTTCTGCCGTCGGCATCATCAATTTTTAAATTAATATACCCGTTTTCATCCTTAAAACTATACAGGGCGTGTGTAAAAACGTTGCGCCGTAACGCTCTGTTGTATATGGGTTTGTTGCGTTTAATGGCTTCGCTTTCCTTTAAAAGTGCCACCAATTCACTGCCCGTGGTTTCGTAAGTTACCGTGGCAACGTTTTGCTGTATTTTTTTGGATTTTTGATTGGTATTTGTAAAATGTTGATTGATGCGCTTTTTTATATTATTGCTTTTTCCGATGTAAATTATGTCGCCATTGGCCTTGTGAATGTAGTAAACACCAGTCTCTGATGGCATTTGCTCTATAATATCGATGTGGCGAGGTTCTAATTGATGTTTGGGGTTTAAGCGTACGGATTGTTGGATGATGTTTTTTGAAGTGTCTTTCTCCAAAAGTATTTTAAACAATTTAACCGTGGCCATGGCATCGCCGGAAGCTCGATGCCTGTCGGTAACCGGAATACCAAGCGAGCGTACCAACTTGCCCAAACTATAAGAGCTTTGTCCAGGAATTAAATCTTTTGCCAATTCTACAGTACAAAGGGTTTTTCGTTCAAAATCGAAACCGAGGCGCTTAAATTCGGTTTTTAAAATGCGGTTGTCAAATTGCGCATTATGTGCCACGATAATACAACCTTCGGTAATTTCAACAATGCGTTTTGCAACTTCGTAAAACTTGGGGGCACTGCGTAACATGTTGCTATTAATGCCTGTAAGGTTAACAACAAAAGGCTGTATCTCGCGTTCGGGATTTATGAGGCTTATAAATTGATCGACTATCTCGTGGCCATCAAATTTGAAGATTGCAATTTCGGTTATGCCTTCTTCGTTATACTTACCACCAGTAGTTTCTATGTCTAATATTGCGTAAATTTGTTAAAAGTTAAAAGTTAAAAGTTAAAAGTTAAAAGTTAAAAATTTGAAGGGTTTTTTGCTTACTGCTTACTGTAATTCCGTTCGCCAAATATACTACTTCCCACGCGAATCATATTACTACCGCAATCTATAGCCAACTCGTAATCGCCACTCATGCCCATGGAAATAATTTGCAGTTTGCAGTTTGCAGTTTGCACTTCTTTTAAATTGTCAAACGTCGTTTTTAATAATTTGAATTCGTTTTCTATTTGATTCATATCATTAGTAAACGTTGCCATTCCCATAACGCCAATAACTTTTATATGTTGCAATTCTGAAAAGGCATTCGATTGTAGAATTTCTGAAGCTTCATCTGGCGACATGCCAAATTTAGAATCTTCTGATGCAATTTTTATTTGAAGTAAACAATCTATAATTCTATCGTGTTTTTTGGCTTGTTTGTTTATTTCCTTTAACAGTTTAAGATTGTCAACGCCATGAATTAAACTTACAAACGCCGCCATGTGTTTCACCTTATTGCGCTGTACATGCCCAATCATGTGCCACTTAACATCGTCGGGCATGTCTTCGTGTTTATCTACCATTTCTTGGATTTTGTTCTCTCCAAAAATGCGTTGCCCTGCATTATAAGCTTCCATTAAATCGCTAATGGGCTTGGTTTTGGAAACGGCAACCAAAGTGACGTGTTCAGGTAATTTTGATTTTAAATTATTAAGGTTTTTTTGGATGCTCATTGGTTTAGGTTTAAGGTTCTATAATTTTAAACACCATTTTAGGAGCCATTTAAAACGACTCACGTAAGACTGCAAATTACACACTATTTAAACTGATTAGCTACGTTTTCAGCCTTCCTGCTTTCAGAATAATCATAAAAACCTTCACCGGATTTTACACCTAATTTACCCGCACGAACCATGTTTACCAATAAGGGGCATGGGGCGTATTTAGGGTTTTTAAAGCCTTCGTACATCACATTTAAAATAGACAGGCAAACATCTAAACCAATAAAATCGGCGAGTTGTAATGGGCCCATAGGGTGTGCCATACCTAATTTCATAACGGTATCGATTTCCGCAACACCCGCAACGCCATTGTATAAGGTTTCAATCGATTCGTTTAGCATGGGCATCAAAATACGGTTGGCCACAAAACCTGGGTAGTCGTTTACTTCGGTTGGGGTTTTACCCAGCTTTCGGCTCATTTCCATAATGCTATGTGTAACGGCATCGCTTGTGTTGTAGCCACGGATAATTTCAACCAATTTCATAATCGGAACGGGGTTCATAAAATGCATTCCAATAACCTTTTCAGGACGTGAGGTCGCCGCTGCGATTTGCGTTATGGAAATGGATGAGGTGTTTGTTGCCAAAATAGCTTGCTCAGGGCAAGCTTCGTCTAACTGCTTGAAAATTTTTAGTTTTAAATCTAAATTTTCGGTGGCAGCTTCAACTACAAGATTCGCGTTTTTTACACCTTCGGTAATATTTGTGAAGGTGGAAATATTGGACAGCGTATCCGTTTTATTAGCTTCGGTTATTTTTTCTTTAGCCACCATTCTGTCTAAATTTTTAGAAATGGTTGCCATACCTTTTTTAAGTGAATCTTCACTAATATCTATAAGTTGAACTTTAAATCCGTTTTGTGCAAAAGTGTGTGCAATACCATTTCCCATGGTGCCTGCTCCAATTACGGCGATGTTTTTCATATAAAGCTATTTTTTATTTCCGTGAATCCCGATAGTTATCGGGAGGAAATCTTTGTGATGTTCTTTTTTTTATTTGTTCTCGACAGCGCTCGAACTGATATTATGGTTTTTAAAACTGATCGATAATCATGGTTGCAACACGCAAAGCCTCAGTGCCATCGTGTAAGGTTACAACTGGTGTTGTATTGTTATTAATGGCATCGGCAAATGCTTCCAATTCATCAAGAATGGCATTGTTGTTTTCTACTTCTGGATTATCAAAATAGATTTGTTTTTTAACACCTTCGGCATTTTGAAGAATCATATCGAAATCACCGGGGTTCTCTGGGGCGTCTTTCATTTTAACCACCTCGCATTTCTTTTCTAAAAAATCGACTGAAATATAAGCGTCTTTTTGAAAGAAACGCGCTTTACGCATTTTTTTTAATGAAATTCTGCTTGCAGTTAAATTGGCCACACAACCGTTTTCGAATTCTAAGCGCGCATTGGCAATATCGGGCGTATCGCTAATTACCGAAACACCACTTGCCGAAATGCTTTTTACTTTGGAATTTACGACACTTAAAACAATATCGATATCGTGAATCATTAAATCCAATACCACGGGCACATCGGTACCACGCGGATTAAATTCTGCCAACCGGTGCGTTTCAATAAACATGGGCGATTTTATATCGTTTTTTACAGCGGTAAACGCAGGGTTAAAACGCTCTACGTGTCCCACTTGCCCCCGAATATTGTGCTCCGCTAAAAGTTCTCGAATATGCTCTGCTTCTTCAACGGTATTGGTGATTGGTTTTTCAATAAAAATATGCTTGCCTTTCGCAATGGCTTGTTTGGCACATTCGTAATGCGACAGTGTAGGTGTTACAATATCTACCATATCTACCGCATCGATAAGGGCTTCAATGGTATCGAAAAATTTATAGCCAAATTCGGCTTCTACTTTTTTTCCGTTTTCCGCATCGGCATCATAAAACCCAACAAGTTTGTATTTATCCGATTGGTTAAGAAGTCTTAAATGAATTTTCCCAAGATGACCAGCACCTAGTACACCAGCTTTTAGCATATTATTACGTTTTCTACAAAAATAAGATATTTAACACAAGAAATTGATTATTTCTACCTAATTTTTTGCTTTATTGATACTGAAAAGAAATAGTGATTAAAATGGATTTAACTTAAAAATGTTTGCTTAATTTAGCTTTGAAAATTACCTGACCATTGAAAGATACATTTAAGCACAAAGGACTGCGACAGCAGTTAGTTAACGTTATAAGAAACAAAGGAATAACCAACGATGCGGTTTTAAAGGCTGTTGGAAATATACCGAGGCATTTATTTATGGACTCTGGTTTTTTAGACCATGCCTACCAAGATAAAGCGTTTCCTATTGCGGCAGACCAAACCATATCGCAGCCTTATACGGTGGCTTTTCAAACCGAATTGCTTGAAATTAAAAAAGGCGACAAAGTTTTAGAAATTGGCACGGGCAGCGGCTATCAAACGGCTGTGTTGTGCGAGTTGGGGGCTAAAGTTTTTAGTATTGAAAGGCAGCAGGAATTGTTTAAAAAAACCAGTAAATTTTTACCGAAATTGGGCTATCGTGCCAAAAAGCTCATTTTTGGCGATGGCTATAAAGGCTTACCCGAAGATGCTCCTTTTGATGGTATAATTGTTACCGCGGGCGCACCATTTGTGCCAAAGCCCTTGTTGAGCCAGTTAAAAATAGGTGGAAGGCTTGTAATACCGGTGGGCGATGATGTGCAAATTATGACGCTTTTTATTAGAAAAGGACAAAAAGAATTCGAACAACACGAGTTTGGTGAGTTCCGGTTTGTGCCACTTTTGGAGGATAAGAATTAGAAAACTTGTTATTTGAGATGACTAGATTTTTTATTCTAAGCGTTTGTAATTTTCGGCAAAGATAGGTTGACCTTCACTATCCATTTGAATTTGAGTAAATGAGTCTTTTTCAATAAGGATATCAAAAACAAACTCATTGGTGTCTTCTGTTATGTTCATTGATCTTGAACCGTATTCCAAGGTTTCAATTAACTGGCCGTTTTCAACTTTATAATCTCCATAACCAAACCATTCAGTAGAATCGGATTTTCTTAATCTGTTCCACATAACTTTAGTGGCAGAATACATTTTTATTTGTTTTGTGTCAGCCGATGATTTTATAGTGTCTACAACGCCATTTCCCCGATAATTTAAAAAACTAATAATCTCCCATGTGCCTTCTAAGGAAAGTGGTTTGTCTGTGTTTTCTGTATTGTTAGAGTTAGAAACTGGTTCGGTATTGTTTTTACAAGATTGTAATAAACATATTGAGATAAAAAGAAGAAGACAAGTTTTCATGATTTAATAGGTTTTAAATGAAACTACTACAAGTTACAAAAAAAAGCTATAGGTTATTTGATTATAAAAAGCTATATCTATTATGAATGCAAAATATTAGTATAAGCAGAATGAGATTTTACCATAAAACCGTAAAGTTTTTCCAGAACATTACTAAATGCTTTGTCCGAAATAAACAACAATTAATAGCTAGGTATCATCATCTGAATGTCCGATTACACCTTGCTTAATGTAATTTGACCGACTCATTAAAACTATGGGCACCACCAACTATAGGCAACACCAAACTGGTTCGATCCAAATCCACAGTCAATTCCGTTCCTGGTTTTGGGTGTAACGTATATTCTTTATCACTGGAAAAAATCATTAGCCCAATTTGTTGTCCAGCCTTTATAATTTGATCGTCCGGCTGTAAATCAAAAGTGATGTCGTAAAACTTACCTGGTTTTAAGGGTTCGCTATTGGTAAGCGATTTATGGTTTTGTGGGTCTGCCCAACCACGAGTAATGATATTGTCGGTTATTTTTGCGCGTCTGCTGTCGTTCCACGGCAGTGATACCAACCAAACCGATAAATTTGCAGCAGGTTTGTTGCTGGCCATTTTAATGGTTATTTGGGGTACACCCGAAATATGAATATCCTTTGTGAGTTTGGGCGTCACAAATAATAAGCGATGGTTTGTTATTTCTGCCCGTGCCAAGGCTTCACCGCTAAACGAGTAATTGTCAACCAACGTTTCTTTTCCTTGCTTTGTTGATTTTACTGCGGTTAATCCGCCTGTTTTTGGGGCACCGGATGTTACATGCAGCGTTATAGGTTCAGCTTCAGGATTTGGGAAGTCTTTATAAGCCGTTGGTTCGCTCATTTTATCGCCTTCGCGAACTATCCATGCTTTATGGGTTTCGTTTTCAATGTCATTGTCAATACCGTGTAAAAATTGAGTAAACCATTTATTCATCATACTTACCCGTGGTGGTCCACCATGACCAAATTGATGGTAATAAATTTGCGTGGTCAATCCCATGGCTTTGGCTTTTTTATAAATGCGGTAACTGTGTTCGGGCATTACATTCCAATCGTTAAAACCGTGTGCCATTAACATAGCGGCTTTCATCGGTTCCATGTGGTTTAGGTAATCGCGACCTGCCCAAAAATCGTTATAATCGCCCGTAATTCTATCCATGCCATTTTTCATTTCGGTATCACGTACCATGGCATTGCTATAGGCTCTTTTGTTTTTAAATGCTTTAGGGATATTGGCATCATTAACCGTTGAATGGCTGTTTTGAATTATTGGCTCTTCTCCGCCACTATGAATGTAATCGTACAACACATCAATATCTTCACCTAAATAACCACCCGGTGAACGCACCAATCCGTTGGAACGGTAATAATGATAATAGGAGGTGTTTGGCGCCACGGGAATAATAACCTCTAAACCTTCAACACCCGTGGTAGCGGCTGCCAAGGGAAGTGTGCCGTTATACGATGTTCCCGTCATACCCACTTTTCCGGTAGTCCAAAACGCTTTTACTTCTTCACCGCCGTAAGCTTCGGTATAAGCTTTTGCACGACCATTTAACCAATCGATAACCGCTTTTGGAGCTAAAGATTCGTTGCGCCCACCAACCGTTGGCGAACCTTGTGATAAGCCTGTTCCGGGAGATGATGAATGCACCACAATATAGCCTCGTGGCACCCAGGTTGTAATTTGTGAATTTGAAATGATGGGACGCTCGCCCAATAGGGTAACTTCGGGGTGAACCCGCGCTTTTCCCATAGCGCCCAATTCGTGTTTTACATCCCAAAAAACACCATCAACATCAGGGGCAACTCCAGCGTAATAAGGACTGGTTTCGTAAATAACAGGAAGCTTTAAGCCTTCGGTTTCGGTTTGATAGGGTCTGGTTACGCCAACGTGCATACGGTCTAGTTTGCCATCGCCATCGGTATCAAAAGTGGTTTCGACAAATAAATCATGACGAATCCATTTATCCGGTGTATTAAAAGCCTCGACTATTTGAGCTTCCCCATCTTTAAAAAAAGGTATTGCTTTTTCTTGAGCTACAACAGAAAAAATGCTTGTAAATACTATACAAAAAGTGAGTATGACTGTTTTAAAATTAGAATGCTGAATCATGGGGTTTATTGTTTAGGAAGATAAATGTTGGGCATGGGTTGGTCTTCGGTTTCTTGAGTCCAGAAAATATTAACAATCCACCAACGCAAGCCATCATAAAATAGTTGAATGCTGTTGATGCCACGCATAAAAGGCTCCTCGTCTCCTTCGCTTTTATAAGCTTCGTAGGTACTAAAAACTTGGGCAATATGACCAAAGGCATCCACTTTTCTGAATATTTCTTTTTCAAAAAAACCATTGTCAACCAACCATTTGCCCGAATTTTTTATATAATCGTCCGGTTTCATGTACCGCACTTTGTAAACACCTTTTTTATCCTTCCCCGACGGAATTAATTTAGCATCGGGTTTAAACAAATGTTTAAAGAGTGCCCAATCTCTAGCTTCGCCTCTTTCGCCAGAAATAACATCGTATAACGAGCCAATAATACTATCCAAGGTTTTTACATTATTGGAATAATCTTTTACCTTTTTGGTGTTGTCTTGCGCGTTTATGCTAACGGTTAATAGACAAATAATTAATGTGGTAACACGTTTTTTCATATTAAAAATGTTTCGGGATTTTAAAGAACACAAAGTAGAAATTTAGTAATAATTGAAGCGTTAAGATAGTCTTAAAATTATCTATACGTTTTTTTAATTCTATCTAAATTACGCTTATTGTCGCGGTCTTTTATGGTTTCGCGTTTGTCGAATAATTTTTTACCCTTTGCCAAGGCAATTTCCAATTTGGCAAAGCCTCTATCGTTGATAAATAAACGCAGCGGAATAATGGTTAACCCCGTATTCTGCACTTCTTTATTTAGTTTTTTTAGCTCCTTTTTATTTAAAAGCAATTTCCTTTCGGCTTTAGGGCGGTGGTTGTAATAATTACCAAAAGCGTACTCTTGAATGGTCATATTTATTACAAAAAGCTCACCTTTTTCATTAAACTCACAAAAGCTTTCGGCAATGGATGCTTTGCTGCTTCTAATGGATTTAATCTCGGTGCCGGTTAACACAATTCCAGCGGTGTACTTATCCAATATTTCGTATTGAAAACGCGCTTTTTTGTTTTGTATGTTAATGGTTTTTTGCATGGAGCACAAAGCTAAACGATTTTACTTAAAAGTTAAAGATTAATTAATACAATATAAATTAAAATAATTACAATTACTTTAGTTGCCTTAAACGTGATTATTTTTTTGAATGAAGAAATTCTTTCTGATATTTAGTGTATTACTCGTTGTTACATCTTGCAGTAGCGTGAAAACTTATAACGAGCAAATTACATCGTTACACAGGGTTGAAGATTTACAAAACGATGTGGATAAACTCTATAAACAACTTAAAAAACACCACCCGAAACTCTATCAATATACATCCAAAACCGATTTAGATTTTAAGTTTGATAGTTTAAAAACGACGATAAAACAACCTATGACTTCTCGGGAATTCTACAAAATATTAGCACCCGTTGTTACAAACGTGAGGCAGGGTCATGTTTCGGTAGGCTCAGCAAATAAAAGGTTTACAAGAAAAGAAAGAAAGGTGTTGAAAAAGAAAAAATTTGAGTTTTACGATTTGGATTTCGAATATTTAAACCAAAAACTTTACGTTAAAAACACACGAGGTAAAGACTCTACACTTGTTGGAAGCGAGGTGCTTAAAATTGAAAATGATTCCACTTCAAATTTAGTCGATACCTATAAAACCCAATTTGCCTCCGATGGTTATAATACCACGTTGCACAACCGGTTTGTTGGTAAGAATTTCAAAACGTTTTATTACAGAAACAAAGGTTTTGTTGATAGTTTGAAAGTCACGTTTAAAAATGAAGATTCAACCTTTGTAAAAACCTTTAAACGCTTAAAGAAAGAAGACAAAAAAAAGGACGTTGAAAACGATTCCACCAAAACGCTTAAACCTAAAAAGCTCACCAAAGAAGAAAAGAATGCAAGCCGAATTGCTCGAAAAAAGAAAAGGAAATTCAATAAAAAGCACGGTTACATTTCTAAAGATAAATACACGCGAAATTTTGAATTTATTGGTAAAGACAGCACTATTGCTTTTATGAAAATTAGAAGTTTTAGCAATGGCCGGTATAAAGATTTTTACAAGGAAAGTTTTGCCAAATTAGATTCGGCTAAAACCAAGTATTTTATTTTGGATTTACGCGATAATGGCGGCGGACGCATTGCAGAAATCGATAATCTGTACGGGTATTTAACCGATGAAAACTATCAATTTATTACCGAAAGCGAAGTCAATAGCCGAATACCCTTTATGACGTTAGTAATGAGCAATACCTCTTCAACCAGTCTTAAAATTGTTGGGGGCTTGTTATCGCCCATCATAGTAACCCACAACCTGTTAAAAACCAAAAAAAGAGATGGTAAGTTGTATTACAGATTCAGTAAATTTTCAAAAATAAAAGCACCCAATCCCTTACATTTTAAAGGCACTATGTATGTGCTGATTAACGGAAATTCCTTTTCGGCATCTTCACTTTTATCAACGCATCTTAAAGCCAATAAACGCGCTACTTTTGTGGGCGAAGAAACCGGTGGCGCATACAACGGCACCGTGGCGGGCATTTATAAATTGTACCAATTGCCAACATCAAAACTTAAATTACGGATGGGTTTAATGCAAATTGAAGCTCCGCAAAAGCAGCATCCCGACGGTTATGGCGTAAAACCAAATGTTGAAATTAAACCAACTATTAACGACAGAAAATTAAAGATTGACACCGAGTTGGATTGGGTTTTAAAGGCTATTGAAAATAAAGAAGAGCATTAAAACAATTTAATCAATGCGTTTTAAGAAGCGCCATTAACGACGCCCTATAAGTGGCACTTACGGGAATATGTTTGCCGTCAATTTCCACAAATTCCTTGGTGTACAGTTTTATTTTCAAAACGTTTATAATATAAGATTTGTGTATTCTTATAAATTGATGGGCAGGCAGTTTTTTAATTAGTGCGCTAAGTTTATCGTAAACCACAAATGCGTTTTCGTGCGTTTGTATTTTTACGTAATTGCTCAATCCTTCAATATACAGCAAGGCGTCAAAATCTATTTTCAGCATTTGTTTGTTCACCTTTATAAACATGTAGTCCATGGATTTTTCATGGCTTATGGTCGGGGTTTTGGCCTGCGTTTTTTGTACCGCTTTTAAAAACCGATCAAACGAAAAGGGTTTTAACAAATAATCTACGGCGTTTAGTTCAAAGCCGTCCAGGGCAAACTCGCGGTGCGCCGTGGTAAAGATAATTTGCGTGTTCGAGCCTATTATTTTTGCGAAATTCAACCCGGATAGCTTGGGCATCTCAATATCTAAAAACAACAGGTCAACGCTGTGGCTTTGCAGGTATTCCAAGGCTTCAATGGCGTTTTTAAATGCGCCCTTCAGTTCTAAAAAAGACACCTCTGCAATATAGGTTTTAATGATATTGCGGGCGGTTTTCTCATCATCTATTATAATACAGGTACGTGTCATGCTGTGTTAATTTGAAGATGGATGGTGTAAACATCCGGCTGTTCATCAATGTTTAAACTGTAATTTTTCCCATAAATAATGTCCAATCGCTTTTGGATGTTAGCTAAGCCCAAACCTTTGTTTTTACCCGTAACCCCAGAATCTAAGGGTTTGGAATTTGTAACCCTAAAATTCAGGATTTTTTCCGAAACGGATAAATGTATCTTGATGGTGGCCATTTCGGTCTCGTTTTTTAAACCGTGCTTAAAGGCGTTCTCCACAAAAGGGACCAATATCAAGGGCGGAATCGAAATGTCCTGCGCCTCGTTTTTCGGAAGTTTCAACACCACGTTTACGCGGTCTTCAAAACGGCTTTTTTCAAGGGCTATAAAATCGTTCATCAAGGCGATTTCCTTTTCTAACGGAATCAATTTCTGATTGCTTTCATATAACGAAAAACTTAAAAAATCGGAAAGCTTTAAAATAAGCCCCGAGGTTTTTTTGGAGTTTTCTAAAGATAGACCGTAAATATTATTTAGGGTATTGAACAAAAAATGCGGATTGATTTGCGATTTCAGGTACTTGAGCTCCGATTGCAGTTTTTCGTTTTCGAGGCTTTTGGTGCGTTTTTGCAGTTGGGCAACCTTCCAAACAATAGAGATGCCAATGATAAAAATAAGGGGCGACGCAATAATAATGGACGCCTGAAGAAACTTGTAGGGCAACCAAATCCCCGAATCCGGTATGCTGGGATAAAGCATATCCAAGGCATAATAATTAACAAAGCGCTGTACAAACCCAGCGATAATCAGCGTAATTACGGTATAAAGAAAGTACTTGGTTATTCTGCCCTGCAACAAAAGTTTGGGTAGTAAAACAAAGTAATTAAAATAAACCACAAGAAGCCTAACGGGCAGGTTTATAAGCTCAAAAACCAAAGCCTCTTGGTACTCGCCCTTATATCCGGCCTGCACTATGGTGAAAATGGCTGTGTAAACAACCCAAAAACCTATATGGAACCAAACGTTTAAGCTTTTCATAAAAATAGGGGATCTAGTTTACAAATCTATTGGATTAAAAATAGAGATTTATTTTTAAGCGCAACTTTTATGCAAACCGGCTGGTTTTTTATGTGAATTGCCACGGTATGAGATACGATGTGTTTTACATAAAAAAAACAGGTGTTGGTATAAAAACCAAATTTTTAAAAGGCGTTCGTTTTAAATTTGAATACACCGAAATTTTTTTAAAATGAAGAATCTCTATTTGCTAACAGTATGTTTTGCGAGCTGTTTTCTGTCTGTGGCGCAAGAACAGCCAACCCACGTCAATAATAGTTTTATTGCTTTTACAATTCCTGAAAAAGACCTGCTCCCCGAAAATGTTGCGTACGATTTTAAAACCCAAGCCTTTTTTGTGGGCAGTATCCGAAAGGGAAAAATCGTTAAAATCGATAAAAACGGACAACAGACCGAGTTTGTAAAACCGCAACAAGATGGCTTGTGGATGATAATTGGCATGAAGGCAGATGCCCATAACCGTTGGCTTTGGGTATGCAGTTCGGGTGGCAATAACCTTGAAGATTACACCTTTAAGGATGATGCCGATGGGCGTCCCGCCGGAATCTTTAAGTTTGACCTGGACTCTGGTAAGCTCATTAAAAAATACGTTTTAGCCGATAAAGGCGACGTGCATTTTTTCAACGATTTGGTTATCGATTCCAAAGGCAATGTGTACATCACCCACATGTTTAAAGCGCATGCCATTTACATTATTGAAAGCAACAAAAACGAACTCGAGGTTTTTACCAAGCCCGAATCGTTAAAATACCCCAATGGCATTACCATTTCGGCAGACGACAAATACCTTTTTGTGGCACATGCCGACGGATTGGCCAAAATTGAAATTGAAACGAAAAACTATTCAGAATTAAAAAATCCCGATCAGCTAAAAATCTCAAGACGAGAAAGTATCGATGGACTTTATTTCTACAAAAATACTTTAATCGGTGTACAGCCCGATGTTAAAACGGTGCGGCAATTCACATTAAACAATCAGTTAAACACCATAACAAACAGCAAGATTTTAGAGCGCAACCACCCCATGATGAACAACCCTACGACGGGTGTTTTAGTGGGCGACCAATTGTATTATATAGCAAATGCACAGTTTGGGAGTTTTGATGAGGAAGGCAACCTGTTCCCAATGCATAAACTGTACGAACCAACGGTTTTAAAAGTAAGTTTAAATGAACAGCAAAACACCAATGATGAAAACGAGTAGTCACCTATCAAGACGGGCTGTTGTAAAAAGCGCTGTTTTTGGGGCTTTGGCGGTGGCAATTCCTAATGTCGTGTATGCCAAAACCATGGTTGAAACCAAAAGGCAATCTAAAAACATAAACGATTTGTTTTACCGCTATCCCGCCATCCACGACGATGTGGTTTCAGAAGTGGTGGGCAAATCGCATTTTGATTTAAACCGTGTAAAGGAATTGGTCGATAAACGCCCGGAGCTATCCAGGGCCACTTGGGATTGGGGTTTTGGCGATTGGGAAACAGCCGTTGGTGCGGCTTCGCATGTGGGCCGGCGCGATATTGTAACCTATTTGTTAAGCAAGGGCGCAAAGCCCAACATATTCACCTTTGCGGTTTTGGGGGCTTTCGATACCGTAAAAGCCATGATAGGGTTTTACCCGGGCATCCAGAAAAATTACGGGCCGCACGGCATCAGTTTACTGGCTCATGCCGAAGCGGGCTTGCGAATGAAAAACACAATGACTTCTGAGCAAATTTCAAATTCTGAAAAGCTCATAAGTTATTTGGAAAAACTGGGTAATGCCGATGGCAAAACATTTTTAAGCGAACCGGCGGATAAAGAAAATTATTTAGGAGACTACAAATATGGCGATGGTGAAAACGATGGGTTTTCAGTTAAATTGAACATGAGGAAAATGTTGACCCTGGGGCGCCTCGGTAATTTTGGCGGTGCTTTATATCGTGTTGGAGAAAACAGGTTTAAATACAATAAGTTTCCAACGGTATCAATTCATTTCAACAAAGAAAACGGAAAAGTCGTTTCCCTTGAAGTAAAGGAGCTAGACCTCGTTTTAGTGGCAAAAAAAGTATAGTTTAAAGTAATGGTTCTTCAATCAAAAAAATACTATAATATGCATTATAAGCACATAACTGTTGTCTTTTTTCTATTCGTTCTATGTGTTGCTTCGCTTAAGCTAAAGGCACAAAACCAGGTTGCCATAGTAAATGCCAACGTGGTTCCTATGACATCGGAAATCGTTTTGAAGGCGCAGACCATTTTAATATCTAACGGCACCATAACCGATATAAATAGTTCAAAAAGTGTAAAAGTCCCAAACGGCTATCGTGTTATCGATGCCAAGGGAGGTTATGTCTTACCCGGTTTTATCAATATGTACACCCATGTTAATGAGGCCAATTTAATGCTCTATCTGGCCAATGGGCAAACAACGGTCAGGGACATCCCCAGCCATATCAATGTACTTGGACTAAGAGAGCAAATAAAGGACGGAAAAGTTATAGGGCCTCGAATTATCGCCTATGGATTACGGGCTACGGGCGCACCGGCACCATATCACAGCCAACAACCCATTTTTAATATAGACCAGGCAAAAGCACAGGTACGGGAAGCTAAACGATTGGGTTACGATGGCATGTATGTCTATGCGACTTGCCTACCGGAAACGTATAAACCAATTTTGGATGAAGCAAAAAAAATAGGCTTGCCCATTAGTGGTCATTTTCCAATTTTTATCAACGAAAACACGGTGTTGAAAAGTAAGCAACCCGAGTTTACCAATCTTACGGGCATTACAAGGGGCGGAAAACTTGTAATGGATAAAGCTAAGCTTATAAGCCTTTTGAAGCATTGTGACAAGGCGGTTACACCTTCGTTGGCGGTGCACAAAACTTGGTCTTTGTCCCATAAAAAAGATAGTCTGTACAATTCGATATACACACAATATATACCGCCAAAGTTAAGAGCCACATGGAAACCAGATACCATACCAAACCAAAGCCCATCCAAATATCCATACGCAAATGTAGCGCAGTTTGTAAAAGATTTGAGCGATAACAACATCCAATTGTTTTTGGGCAGCGACGGTGGTTATCCTTTGGTTGTTCCGGGGTTTGCTTATTTAGATGAAATGAAGCTTTTTGTCGAGGCGGGAATTTCAAATTATAAAACTTTAAAATACGCAACAGTTGATGCTGCAAGATTTTTAAAATTAAGCGATGTAGGTACCATTGAAATTGATAAACGGGCAGAACTCATTGTGTTGGGTGCTAATCCGCTCAAGGACATAAGTGCCATAAAAACTATTGAAGGCGTGATGCACAACCATCATTGGATGGATAAGGACCATTTAAAAAATGAGCTGTTAAAATTGGATAAAAGCATCAACCGGGTTAACGATATGTTTCACGATTGGAAGCCTAAATTAAAAACCAATTCAAAAACGACCCAGCTCAATTACAACTTTTACTCAAACGACGTTTTGGTGGGGCAACAGCGGATATTGATTGATTCGTTGGAAAACAACAACATATCAATACGTTCTGTTATGGTTGTTGATGCGCCAGATTATAGGCATACTTACAGCTGCCACCGCATTAATGGTAAAACCATCGATTCCCTGTCTATAGAGAACAAAGGAAGTGAAGGCACTACAAGGGTCAACGCTTTTAAAAAACAAGATTCCGTGCTGGTGCTTGGTCAAAGTCCGTTTCACGGTAAGTTTTCATATAAAAAATTCGCACCGCCCAATACGCAATTATGGAACCCTTTTATCTCTCGATATTTTGAGCTGGACAATATGGTGAATTACCATTTAGCGTATGTTTTAAATAAGCGGTTAAAGTTAAATGAGGCCGATATGTTCAAGGCCATTCAGATTGAGCTCAATTCTGAGGAGTATGGGGAAAAGTACATTGTTGACCAAGCAATGGTTACAATTATAAAAACCAGCGAACAGGATTTTAGGCTTATTTACCCGGGTTTTTCCGGATATGCAAATCGGACCAGGCTTCCTTTCAATGTGCTTATAAAAACAGCAGATGCCCACAAAATAAAGGCGGTCTTACTGGGTGATCTCAAAATAGTTTTAGTCGATAATTAACACAGGGTTATGTGTTGCCAATAATCGTTTTCAATGTACAAAACATATGTCAATATCGCTTTTTTTCTTTCAATTTGTACGGGGTTTTCCCAACCCGAAATCCCAAAAAAAACAGCACCAATTCAGCTTGACGGTTCAATCGAGCCGGCCGAATGGCAAAACGCCTATGTGCTGACCGATTTTAAGCAAATAGAACCCAATCTGGGCGCCAGGGCATCAGAGCAAGTGGTGGTAAAAGTGCTCTATGACGCCCAATATCTTTATGTCTCCGCCCAAATTCCGTTTACCAATCCTTCAACGATTTTCGCAACCACTTTAGAGCGCGATAAAGCACAAACGGACGACGATTATTTTGAGTTTTACATCGATTCCTATAACGATAAACTCAACACTTTGGTCTTTAGGACCAACCCTTTGGGCACCAAGCAAGATTTGGAAATTAGCAGAAACGGCGAAGATTTCAACAATTCGTGGAACACCTTTTGGAATGCCGCATCGCAGATACACCACAACGGTTGGAGCACAGAAATGCGCATCCCCTTTTCTTCGCTGCGTTACGAAGCTTCAGCTGTAAACACCATGCGCATCAAGGCCATTGTTAAATACAAGCAAAAAAACGAACGCATCATCTCGCCGCAGTACAATACCCAAATCGCATCGGCGCATTATCATTTTAGTAATTCCGAAGCGGTACAATTTAAAAATCTACCGGCTTCAAAACCGCTTTATATCACGCCGTATTTAAAAGGGAATTTCATCAGTCAGAATCTTTTGAACGAAAACGGAACGGCCTATAAAAACCAGACCACTTTTTTGGAACGGAAAAAATATGCCGATAGCGAAACTTTAGATAAAATACTGAGCAATATAGGTTTGGATGTAAAGTACAAACCCACCGCCAATAGCACCATAGATTTTACTTTGAATACGGATTTTGCCGAAGTTGAGGCAGACGACAGGGTGGTCAATATTTCAAGATTCCCCATTTTTTTAGCGGAAAAAAGGCTGTTTTTTTTAGAGAATGCAGATTTGTTCAACTCCAACCAGTTCGATCACCGTTTGTTTAATTCCAGGCGGATAGGTATCGAAAACGGTTCGGCAATCCCCATTATTGGCGGTGTTAGGTTTACGGGCAACAGCTCCACATGGCAATACGGCCTGTTGAGCATGCAAACCCATAAGGTTGAAAACATTGCCGCATCAAATAACATGAGCGTTGCGAGGTTGCGAAAAACGGTGGGTTCCAAAGGTTCCAATATCGGGATATTGAACACCAATAAAATCAGTAAAGACGAAAGCAACCACCTTTTGGCCATCGATGCCAATATAAGGTTTACCGATATTATAAGATCCCGGTTTACGGTTGCCGCAACTTTCGATACCCAAACGGGAAACTGGAAACCCATGTACGGTGCGGCGGTCAATACATTTCGTCCCAACGGTTTTGGCATCGATTATTATTTTAGGGAATATACCGAAAACTTTAACCCGGAATTGGGTTTTGTGGAGCGCCCCAACACCAAACGGCTTACGCTAAACAATGGCTGGCGAAAAACGTATGCTAACCCCGAGTTTTTAAGGTTTTTTAGAATGGGGCATTACTTTACCAAATATTGGCTGTCCTCCAATGGTGTGCACGAGGTGTTCCAAACCAATTTTTACCTTACCCTAACCCATAAAAAAGGTTACGAACTGTCGGCCTTTATACCCATGTACCTTGAAGATAATTTATACGCGCCATGGCAAATAGCCAAAGATGTTACCGTACCGGTTGGAGCTTACACCATGTGGAAAGCCAACCCGTTTTTTAGCACAGGAAACGCAAAACCGTACCAATTGTATTTAGATGTGGAGTTTGGCGATTTTTACGGCGGCAAACAACTAACCACTTATGCCAATGTGTCTTACGATTTTAGTAAAACCCTTAAAGCCGAATTGGGAATGCGCTACAACCGCTTGAGCTTCCCCGAAAGTTACGCCACCAACAAAGTTTCGAGAACGTTGAATTTAAACCGGTATTTTTCGCGCGTTAAACTTAATTTTTCCCCAAAGGCATCGCTTAACAGTTATGTGCAATACGATACACGGTCTAATAAGGCAGGCCTCAATTTACGCTTTAGGTACAACCCAACGGAGGGCACGGATCTGTACCTCGTTTACAACCACAATGCCCATATAAACAGGGATGCATTAACGCCAAGGCCACCGTTTACCGATAATCAAGTGGCGGTTGTTAAATTTTCAAAAACCTTTTTAAGATGAAATTGTTGCAAATCATTTGTATGGCCATTCTGCTTTTTGGATGTACCGAAACCCATGTGAAAATTCCAATCACGACCCATTCAAACAAAGCAAAAGCCATGTTTCTGCGCGCCGTCGAATTTGAAGGATTGTTAAAAACAGATGAAGCGGAAAAGCTATACCAAAATGCCATTGGGTTAGATTCAACCTTTGCTTTGGCGCACATTCGGTTGGGCATGTTAAAAGATGATTTCGATAAGAGACGATTTCATATAAAAAAAGCCATGCAACAGCTTGATAAGTTATCCGAGGCCGAAAAACTGTGGGTTTTGGCCAGAAACAATTTTTATGGCACACAAGATGGAAAATCAGAATACGATTGTTTTAAAACTTTGGTAAAGTTGTTTCCAAACGACGAGCACGCAAACTATATGTTTGGTTTTGTAAACCTTCACCACGGCGTAAACCAACCAGATACCGCAATCCACTATTACAAAAAAGCCTTGAAAATCAATCCTAAAGTATCTAGGCATTATAATGAATTGGCTTACGCTTATATGGCCAAACAGGATTTTAAAAACGCCGAAAAAGTGATAAAAAACTATATCGCTTTTCTTCCAAAGCACGAAAACCCAAGAGATACCTATGCGGAATTATTAATGCGCGACCATCGCTATAAGGCATCGATCGAAGCTTATAAAAAAGTTTTGGGCATTAACCCAAGCGCACCTTGGGCCTATATGGGAATGGCTGCTAATTTAAGTTTTTTAAAGCGTTTTAAAGAGGCCAGAAATACTTTGAAACCTTTTGATACTATCGAGTTAAGCGACTACGAGTACCGCCACAAGTGGAGATCAAAAGTGTGCAGTTATTTAATAGCACAAAAAATAGATTCAGCAATCGTGGTTTTAAACCGTCAAAAAGCAGAAAGCGCTTCAGGAGAAAATAAAAGGGAACCTCTGTTTCATCAATATATGGCGCACTCTCGAATAACCAGGTTGTATTTTGAAAACAATCAACCAAACGAAGGCTTAAAAAGCTTCGGTGCTTGGAAAAATTTTGTAAAAAACAATATTACTAAGCAAACAACCATTGATCGCGTTTCAGATTTAGAGTCTTATTTTTTGGCCTTTGCCCATGTTTTAAAAGGCAACGACGAAGCAGCAAAAACCATAATTGAAAACAGCACAAATCCGTCAGACGATATGAAATTGCTTCAAGCCAGACTTTTTATAAAAACCAAAACGCACGATAAGGCCATAGCGATCTTAAACACTTTAGATGCCAGCAACCCCTATTATTTGCATTGGCTCTCATTGGCGTACGCGCATAATAGTGATACACAGAAATCAAAAATGATTTCCACTAAAATCAAATCATTGATCGAGATGAATAATTTGGACTATGCCTTAGCGATTTCAAAGCAGGGGCAATTTAGTCCATCATGGTAAACCCAATTTTTACGGTCACTTGCCAATAGTCCACGGTGCCATTATCACCTATAAGGCCTCTAGTTTCGGTAACCTCAAACCAGCGTAGGTTTTTCACGGATTTCGATGCTTTTGACAATGCGTTTTTCACGGCATCATCACTAGATGTTTCCGATGTTCCAACAATTTCAATTTTTTTGTATATGTGATTTTCCATGATATATAATTTTAAATTAAAAAAGTCTTTAAAAGATACAAAAAATAATGCTAATGCCATGTGGTAATGAGTGAATCAAAATTCGTATTTTTGTGTTTGATTTTTTAAACGAACAACAAAAACTTATATGAAATCATACGATGTAGCCATTATTGGCTCAGGTCCTGGCGGATATGTAGCAGCGATACGTTGCGCACAATTAGGGATGAAAACAGCAATAATTGAAAAATATGCAACCCTAGGAGGCACTTGCTTAAATGTGGGATGTATTCCGAGTAAAGCGCTTTTAGATTCGTCGCACCATTACGAAGACGCCGTAAAGCATTTTGAAGAACACGGTATTGAGATTCCAGGCGATGTAAAAGTAAATTTGGAAAAAATGATTGCACGCAAGCAATCCGTTGTCGATCAAACCACGGGCGGTATCGATTTTTTAATGAAGAAAAATAAAATTGATGTTTATCAAGGCTTAGGAAGCTTTAAAGATGCCACGCACATTAGCATCAAAGGAGAAGAGACGACTGAGATTGAAGCCAAAAACACTATAATTGCAACGGGTAGTAAACCTTCAAATCTGCCGTTTATCAATTTAGATAAAGAGCGTATCATTACATCAACCGAAGCCTTAAAATTAAAAGAAATTCCTAAACATTTAATTGTAATAGGTGGAGGTGTTATTGGTTTAGAGCTGGGTCAGGTCTATAAAAGATTGGGTGCAGAGGTTACGGTTATTGAGTATTTGGATCGCATTATTCCAACTATGGATGCGGGCTTATCCAAAGAATTAAATAAGGTTTTAAAGAAACAAAAGTTTAAAATAAATGCATCGCATAAAGTAAAATCTGTTGAGCGAAAAGGCGATGAGGTGATTGTAAAAGCAGATAACAAAAAAGGTGAAGAAGTAGAATTTAAAGGCGATTATTGCTTGGTGTCTGTGGGTCGTCGTCCCTATACAGATGGATTAAATGCCGAAGCTGCGGGCGTAAAGTTGAATGATAAGGGACAAGTTGAAGTCAACGATCATTTACAAACTTCAGCCTCAAATATTTACGCAATTGGCGATGTTATTAAAGGCGCGATGTTAGCACACAAAGCCGAAGAAGAAGGCGTGTTTGTTGCCGAAACATTAGCGGGACAAAAACCACATATTGATTATAATTTAATTCCAGGCGTGGTTTACACATGGCCAGAAGTAGCTGCCGTTGGTAAAACCGAAGAAGAATTGAAAGCAGCTGGAGTAGATTATAAAACGGGCCAATTCCCTATGCGTGCTTTAGGTAGAAGTAGAGCAAGCATGGATTTAGATGGCTTTGTTAAAGTTTTAGCCGATAAAAATACCGATGAAATTTTAGGTGTTCACATGGTCGGGGCTCGTGCTGCAGACATGATTGCCGAGGCGGTTGTGGCTATGGAATACAGAGCATCGGCAGAAGATGTGTCACGTATGTCGCATGCGCATCCAACGTACACAGAAGCCATTAAAGAAGCCGCTTTAGCCGCAACGGAGGATAGAGCATTACACATTTAGAAACGAAATTTATGATAATAGAACCAAAAACAAGAGGCTTTATATGTTTAACAGCGCACCCAACAGGTTGCGAACAAAACGTATTAAATCAAATTGAATACGTAAAGCAACGACCTATTAAAAATGGACCCAAAAAAGTATTGGTTATTGGCGCTTCTACGGGCTTTGGTTTAGCATCTCGAATTACGGCTGCTTACGGTTCTAACGCAGCAAGTATTGGTGCGTTTTTTGAAAAACCACCAAGCGAAGGTCGACCTGCATCTCCAGGTTGGTACAATAGTGCGGCTTTCGAAACGCAAGCGCATAAAGATGGCTTGTATGCCAAAAGTATTAACGGCGATGCGTTTTCAAATGAAATAAAAAAACAAACCATAGATTTGATTAAAGCCGATTTGGGCGACATTGATTTATTGGTTTACAGTTTAGCATCTCCAGTACGAACACATCCCGAAACCGGCGAGCGTTTTAAATCGGTTTTAAAGCCAATCGGACAAACATTTACGGACAATACGGTAGATTTTCACACAGGCGAAGTCAAGGAAATTTCTATCGCACCCGGAACGGAAGACGACATAAAAAACACCGTTGCTGTAATGGGTGGCGAAGATTGGCAGATGTGGATTGATGCCTTAAAGTCTGCCGGCGTGCTGTCCGAGGATTTTAAAACGGTGGCCTATTCTTATATTGGTCCATCACTCACCGAAGCGGTTTACAGAAAAGGCACCATTGGGCGCGCCAAAGACCACTTGGAAGCAACGGCTTTTAAAATCACCGATGCTTTAAAAGACATAAACGGACAAGCCTATGTATCGGTTAACAAAGCTTTGGTGACGCAAGCGAGTTCTGCAATTCCCGTAATTCCATTATATATTTCATTGCTGTATAAAGTGATGAAAGAAGAGGGTGTGCACGAAGGTTGTATCGAGCAAATCGAGCGCTTGTTCAATGCCCGTTTGTATGCTGAAAATTTGGAATTGGACGACGCCGGAAGAATTCGAATAGACGATTGGGAAATGCGCGACGATATTCAAGCGAAAGTTTTAGAGCTTTGGAAACAAGCCACCACCGAAACTTTACCAAATATTGGCGATTTAAAAGGCTATGAAACCGATTTTTATAACCTTTTCGGATTTAAGGTTGATGGTGTCGATTACGATAAAGATGTAAACGAAATGGTTGATATTCCTGGGTTACAAGAATAATACCTTGTAATTTTTCAAATAAATCTTTAAAATTAAAAAGCCTCCAAAAATTAATACTTTTTGGAGGCTTTTTTATGGTGATAATATATGCTAATTATTCTGCATTTGCTCCAACATATCTTGAGATTGCTGCATCAGTTCATCCCAACCAACAGTCGATATTCTGTAAATAGTCATTACTAAGTATAAAATATTAATTATAAGAATTACCAATGCTACAATTTTAGCAGTATTCATGGCTTTTACACTTGCAGGTTCAAAATTTTCAGGGTTAAGCTTTACGCCATTTAATTTGCTATGCGCTATAAAAAAAGCGATACCAGCAAGAATAAAACCTAAACCGCCAAAACAGCAGCATAAAAGACCTAAAACAGCTAATACATAAACGATGGTTGGATTGAGTTTTTGTTGTTCCATGTGTGAATTTTAATTGATTAATTTAATAATAAAACTTGTTATAATAGTGAGTACTGATATAATTGCAAGTATGGTAATTACTTTATTCGAATGTTTAAATTTAAAGAAAATATTTATTACGATGGATATAAAAAGTAAAATTAAGCTGTATATAGCTGGATACATATAAAAGGCCTCCACAAATTGCCCTTGGAAAACTAAAGATACAGAGCGTTGTAAACCACAACCCATGCAATCCATTCCAAAAAGCGTTTTGTTTAAACAGGGGAGCATATATTCTTCAAGCGCTTGCATGACTAAAAACACGATTAGTTTATGATGCTAAAATAGTAAAAGGATATTGGTTTATGTTTTTTATACTCCAAAATAATAGTATAAAAATTGATGAAGGCGCATGTACTTTTAAGCTAATGCAGAATATTTTTCAAGCTTTACTTTTCAAATTTGATGGACCATGTTTTATTGTATCGTAAATTATTGCTGTTACCACAATCTGGGTCAACAACAAATGCCATGTCAACTCTTTAAGGGTTAAATTGTCCTTGTTAATCAGCAGTCTTTTAACATATATTAAGCGTATTATACTAATTAATTAGCTATGATCTTTACAAAATCTATTTTTTAGTGTAATTTGGTATTCTAAATTCAAGTGACTTTTTAAATGAAATATTTTAATTACATATTAATTGTTTTAGGCGCTATTATAGCCATATATTCTAAGGCCGGAGCTGAACAAAATCAATATGTTTTAATTGGTGGTATTATGGTGTTAATGATTGGAATTTACAGAATTTCTAGAGGGATTCCGAGTAAAAATACCGATGATGAAGATGTTGTGAATACTAATAAAGAAGATGAATGAGGGCTTTTAAAATAGGAGATGCTGTATTGGTTTTAGACGAAAATTTATCGGGTGTGATTAAACAGATTGACGGCGAATTAATTTCGATTGAAACTGAAGATGGCTTTTTATTGGATTTTAAAGCTGAAGAGTTGGTTAAAAACAAATCTGATAAAACGCTAAAAAGCGAATTGTTTTCTCATTCGAGTATTAATTCTGTTATTTCTGAAAAAGAGCAACCTAAAAAGAGAGCGACAAAAAAAGTAAAAGCCAAAGATCGATACGAGCCTACAATGGAAATTGATTTGCACATCAATCAATTGGTAAAATCTCCAAAGGGCATGACTAACCACGAGATGCTAACCTTACAGCTTAACACGGCGCAAAGGCAATTGGATTTCGCCATTAAAAACCGCATTCAAAAAATCGTGTTTATCCACGGTGTGGGCGAGGGGGTTTTAAAAATGGAACTAGATTACCTTTTTGGGCGTTACAACAATGTGAAATTCTACGATGCCAATTACCAGAAATACGGCTTAGGCGCTACCGAGGTTTATATTTATCAAAATGTAGATCCTAATTAAAATCAGGGGTTACCGTTCTAGAGCCTGATGTTTTTCCATCAGCTAACTC
The DNA here is from genome assembly GCF_032814565.1 of Hwangdonia lutea. Lineage (GTDB taxonomy): Bacteria > Bacteroidota > Bacteroidia > Flavobacteriales > Flavobacteriaceae > Hwangdonia > Hwangdonia lutea. The sequence continues at coordinate 439,533 of NZ_CP136521.1, read as the reverse complement.
ACCAAAATCAAGTACATCTTGCGATAAAATATCTATGTCAATGCCTTTTAACATCAACGTTACCAAATAGGTTTTAAAAATGGTATGTTTTCTGTATGCCGTGGCAGGCGTGTCTGTATTTGCAACATCTGGGTTTAAATAATCGGGACCCACATCGGGGTTGGTAATATCGTCCGTAGGGTCTTGGTTTTGGGTGTTGGTTTCTTCATCTCTCGTGTCAACGCCATCACCATCATCGTCTTTATCTAAATAATCGGGTAAACCTTCACCATCTGTATTTTGTGCATCGTTCGGATTGCCATCTTTATTTGGATCTGGATTTTCATCTTTGGTTAAAACATTATCACCATCGTCATCGGCATCAAGGTAGTTAGGTATGCCATCGTCATCGGTATCATCGTTTTCTAAATTACCATCGCCATTAATATCCTCCAACGCCGCTGGAATACCATCATTATCATCTTCGGTTAAGATTGCCGTTATTTCGGCATCGCAGGTACTTGCGTAATCATTTGTAATTATAATGTCCGACGGTGGAATATCATTACAAAATAAGTCGTTGCCTGTTATTTTTTCGTTGCTGTACGTTCGGTAATTAAAGGCATTGTTAGTTTTTGTAATTAAAGTATCTGCCCCCGTAAAGCTTAATATTGGATCGAGTGATAACGACTTAATCACAACGGATAACGATTCCGATGGGTCGTTTTTTGTTTTGTAAAACACCAAATCTGAAGTGCCACAAGTTTTGGCTCTAAAATCATTTTCAAAATCAAGTTTAACATCAATAATATCGCCATCGCTACACGACATAAAACAAGCAAAACTAAATGATATTAAAACAAAAAATAATTTACGCATGAGTTTGGGTTTTAGGCAAAAATAATGGAATTGTTATTTATAACGTATCATATTGCCAATAATTTTATTTCAAGTATTTTTGGCAATTATATTTAACCGCTTAATTTGAACTTTCGATGAAACAGGTATATTTTGATAACGCCGCAACCACTCAAATTCGTGATGAAGTTATTGATAAAATGACTAAGGTGATGCGAGAAAACTATGGAAACGCCTCATCTTCACATAGTTTTGGTAGGTCGTCTAAATCGTTAATTGAAAAATCCAGAAAAACCATTGCACGTTATTTAAATGTTTCGGCAGCCGAAATTGTGTTTACCTCGGGTGGGACCGAAGCCGATAATTTAGTGTTGCAAAGTGCGGTGCGCGACTTAAAGGTGACGCATATTATTACTTCAAAAATGGAGCACCATGCTGTTTTGCACACGGTCGATCAGCTTGAAAAGACCTGTAATATTACGGTTAATTATGTGAATGTTGACAGCAACGGTACAGTCGATTATGCGCATTTAGAAAGCTTGCTTAATACCACCGAAAAAACACTGGTAAGCTTAATGCATGTTAATAACGAAATTGGAAACATTTTAGATATTAAAAAAGTTGCCGATTTATGCCAAGCAAAAAACGCCCTGTTCCATAGCGATACGGTACAATCAGTTGGGCATTATAAATTAGATTTACAAGATGATAAATTGGATTTTTTAGCAGCTGCAGCGCACAAATTTCACGGGCCAAAAGGCGTGGGTTTTGTTTTTATTAGAAAAAACTCGGGCTTAAAACCATTGATTTTTGGAGGTGAACAGGAACGCGGTTATCGGGCAGGAACAGAATGTGTGCATAATATTGTGGGTATTGAAGAGGCTATGACATTGGCTTACGATAATTTGGAGGAAGAGTCTGAATACATTAAATCTTTAAAGCAATATTTTATCGAACAACTCAAAGCAAAAGTGCCAGCGGTAAAGTTTAATGGGTATTCTGCCGATATGGAAAAGGGCACTTACACGTTAGTGAATGTATGTTTACCTGTAGCACCAGAAAAAGCTGGCATGTTGTTGTTTCAGTTGGATTTAAAAGGGATTGCCTGCTCCAAAGGGAGTGCCTGCCAAAGCGGAAGTACAAAAGGGTCTCACGTGTTGGCAGAAATATTGGATGATGCTGATATGCAAAAACCATCCATCCGGTTTTCGTTTAGTATTTATAATACAAAGGAAGAAATAGATTACGTCGTTGATGTTTTGCGTGAATTTATTTAAAATGTAACCTCATTTATGTTTGATGTCGCGCAGCAAATCGCGTATTTCTTCAAGTAGAATATTTGTTTTTTCGTTTGAAGAAGCGGCTTGCATATTTTCTTTTGAATGGGATTGAATGGCCTCACGCTGCTTTAAAACCTGACTTTTAAAATTAGCAGAATCAATAATTCCAATAAGTTTCATATCGCTGCCCTTTGGGTTGCTTTGTCCAGCGGTTTCAATTTTAAGGATGCGTAAATCGAGGTATTTTAACAACGGATTTTCAATAAAGGTTAAATCTTGAATATTCTCTAACGGAATTGTTTTTTCAACTTTAAACAACACACCTTTTTTAAATTCCAAATTTCGGGTTGTTAACTGGCACTCTAAGTTGTCGTAAAACCGTCTGCTAATATGTTGTCCCAAACCTAAAAGCCAAACAATTAATATTGGGATGCCCAAAATGGAAATCAGTAAGAAAAAGGAAACCACATAAAGAATGTACGATTTAATTTTTGGATTAAATTCTGCTTTTTTAATAACACTGGTTTCGTCAGTCATTTTCGTTTTGTCGGGTTAAGATTGGAAGTTGCATAAATATACTAAATTTAAAATCTTAATAATAGTTTGGAATTTCTTAAAAAAACAACAACACGCCATATTAAATAGAAAACTAAAAAACTATCAATATAGCGTGTCACCAATCAAACTAACAAAAAACAATGTCTTAGGCTGCTTTTACACTTTTTAATAATTTGCTGTTAATTATAGCCTCCCATTTTTTTACCATATCGGATTCGTTGCTCATTTCAAAATTTACATCGATGTTGTAAAACTCCAAAATGCTTGCCGGTTTTTTAGAGGTTTTATAGCTAATCACTAAATCTATTTTATCGGTTTCAGATTTGTTTGTGGTTTTGTTTTTTAAGCGTCTTTCGGTTTTTTTAATACTACAGGAATTAACCGTATTTAAATCAATTACTGCAGTGTTGTGAACGCCGTTGATTATTTTGGAATAGAGTAATTTATTAGCAACTTCGTCTGTGGCCATGGCGTAATAAGTGCCCCAAAAATCGACGTCTTTTAGGTCTAAATGATGTTTTTCAGCATCTTCAAAAAACTCTTTTTTAGACTGTTTCTTTTTCTTTTTTTGAGAGGCTTGTATTAAAATTAAAGGTGTTATTACAATTAATAGTATTATGAATCCTATAATTGTGGCTTGTGTATCCATGATTAAAATTTTTATTTGTTATAAATGAATGAGATGGCGGTTTTGCCAATTAAATTGAGCTAATTAATCAAACAGACCATTAGCGTAAATAAAAAGTAATCTGGAGTTTATGAAAAAGTATGAAACGGGTAGAGCAGGACTTTAATAGAAAGCGCCGGTCGTATATGTTTACTGTGATTTAAGTAGGTGTTGACTTTGTTTTGCGTGTACGATTCTTTGTGTTTTAAGGCTGAAAACGACGATTTAAAGTCCTCGGTTTCAAAATCAAAATCAAAAGAAAAATTGTTTAAAACACTATCAATAAAATCATTGTTGGAATATAAATAAGCCGCAAGCGCTTTTGACGCCTGCGCGTCTTTTACGGTATCGCCTTGATGCTTTTCAACGTTTAAAACCGAATGGCTAACAACATTTTGTACAGAAATTGTAGTGCCTAAGCTATAAACTAGCAACACGCTTAAGGTTACAATATTTCTAAAAAGCTGTTTCATTTACTGAAAGTTTTACAATACCCTGTTTTTAGTAGTTTATTAATTTTAAGCAACATGGGATAAATCATCCAAAAGTCCATTTTGGTCTTTTATATATACAAATTTATAACTGTTTTCAATACAAAAGTTAAAATGGCTGTTAAAAAAACACTAAAACTTCATGGTGGTGCGCACATTAAAAACCCGCGGTGTTAAAAAGTTGGGAATGGCATATTGGCGTTTGCTGTACACATCGCGTACCCAAGTATTGGTTATGGAGTTTTGCACATCGAAAATGTTAAAAATCTCAACCCCAAACGTCAGTTCTTTAAACGGTTTTTTCCAACCGTTGTTAAATTGCTTTTTATCATCAACCAAAACGAACTGAAACCCCACATCGGCACGCTTGTACGATGGTAATCTGTTTTGATATTCGTAAGGGTCGGCATAACTCGGTGAGCCACCAGGCAAACCGGTATTAAACACCAAATTCAAGTACATTTTCATACTCGGAATGTTGGGCACATAATCTTGAAACAATGCCGCAAACTTTAAGCGCTGGTCTGTGGGTCGTGCAATATAGCCCCGGTTGTTTATGTTCTCTTCGGTTTTTAAATAGCCAAAACTAAACCACGATTCGGTTCCCGGTACAAACTCGCCATTCAGGCGCATATCCAATCCGTAGGCGTACGCTTTCGCGGAATTGTTAGCGCGATAACGGATGCGAACGTTTTCCAAAGTATAGGGGTTTACATCGCTTAAACTTTTATAATAAGCTTCGGTTGTTAATTTAAAAGGACGCTCCCACATTTTAAAGCTGTAGTCATTTCCCAATACCAAATGAAACGATTTTTGTGCTTTTACATTGGGCTGAACAACGCCATCTACATCGCGTAACTCTCTATAAAATGGTGGTTGATAATATAAGCCACCGGCAATTCTAAACAGCATATCTTTTTCCCAATAAGGCTTTATGGCAAATTGCGCACGCGGACTAAACACGGTTTGATTTGACTTCTCGACTGAGCTCGAAGAGACAGCATTATTATCGCTAACCGACCAATCATGCACGCGCAAACCCGCATTGTACCATACATCGCTCGTACCAATAACAGAGCGTTTACTCCATTGGGCGTAGGCTTGCCATCTATTTATTTTGGTATTGTTTGTGGCACGCACGTTTTGAAAGGGCTCAATGGGGCCTTCAAACGGTGTATAGGGTTGCTCGTTAAAGGCATCGATATGTGGTGGACGAATTGAAAATCCAGCAGAATCGATAACCTCCCATTCCACCAAGCAGTCGCGAATATCTTCGTTGGTATATTTTACAGACCACTCAATGCGGTTGTCGTCAATTTTTAAATCGCCTTTATGCTCAACCGTGGTGATTAGTGCATCTAAATCGTTTCGTCCGTGATTTAATTGTCCGCCAATACCCTCGCTAAATTCAACTTCACCCAAATCTTCATCACCAATATTGGTATTAACTTCACCCAATCTGTATTGCGCTAAAATATCAAAATACTCTTCTTCGGTGGTGTGATAGGTTGATGCAATGGCATGAACCGTTAAATTGTCGTTTGCAATATAAGTGCCTTTCAAAGCACCAAATAGCGTTTGATATTGGTCTTTTTCCTGGCCTTCGTAAAATACTAATAATGCCAACGGATCTGCCAGCGTACCAAAATTGGTTTGTCGCGTTTGTGGCTCGTAACTGTATTTGTTTAACGAGGCATTTCCTAAAAAACTCAATTGAAATTTATCGGTAAATTTGTAAGTTAAAAATGCTTGAGCATCGGCAAAAGCCGCATCATAATTGGTTTCGGTTTCTTTGGCATTTACCAACAAACCGTTATCGCGATAGCGAATTCCAACAATACTTGTAAACTTTGAATCTTTACTTATGTCTTCGTACGAAAGGCTACCGCCCAATAAACTTAAATCGGCATTGATTTCGAATTGATACGGATTTTTATAGGTAATATCTAAAACCGATGATAATTTATCGCCGTATTTGGCTTGAAATCCACCCGATGAAAAATCGACATTCTGCACCAAATCGGTATTTACAAAACTTAAACCTTCCTGTTGCCCCGAGCGGATTAAAAACGGCCGATACACTTCAATACCATTTACATACACCAAATTTTCGTCGTAATTGCCACCACGAACGGAGTATTGCGTACTCAACTCGTTATTGTTGCTAACTCCGGGGAGGGTTAATAATAAATTCTCGACACCGGCATTGGCACCCGGTATTTTTCTAATGGTTTCGGGTTTTAGGGAAGTTACACCTTCAACATCTTTTCTGCGATTTCCAGAAACAACAACGGCTGCAATTTGGGCAACAGTGGTATTCATTACCGGATTAAACTCATGGCTTTCGCCATTTTTAAGATTGAAAGTGATGCTTATTTTTTTATAAACAAGATGAGAGAATTCAACGGTAACATCTTGATTCGCGGGGATTTTTATAGAGTAAAACCCGTTTTCGTTGGTTGTTGTGCCAACATTTCCTGCTTTAATGTTTACTTTAGAAACGGGCGTGTTTTCATCATTTAAAACAATTCCTCGAAGTGTAGACGTTTGCGAATGGCCCAATGCAAGAAACAATAAAAATAGAATGGTTGTAAGTGAAAGTCTTGAATTCAAAAGCTAGAAAATTTATTTCCTGTAAAATACAGTTTCAAAAGTAGAATTATTTCCAACATTATCGGTAACAATTAGTTTTAAATTATTTTTTGTTTCGGTAATCATTCCATCGTTAAAGTCGTGCGTTAGGGTTTTTGTTTTGTAATCGTACTCCATTAAAATCCATTTTCCGTTTACGGTAGCTCTATAATTTGATATGCCCGAAATCTCATCATCAATCTTAATTTTTAAAAATCTAAAATTACTTAGCCATTGTCCTTTTTTAAAATTAATAGGCGTTATGGTGGGGCTTATAGTATCGGTTGCCAATGCGAATTCACCCAAGGTTTTTGAGTAAGTCGTTAACACATTACCTGTTTTTTTTGTTGAGGAATAAGCTGGAAATTTTTTGTAACCTATCAATTTTGCAATGTATAATTTGCTTTTATCCTTATCGGAATAGGCACTAACATCATAAGAAACCTTAAAGCTTTTTTTAGTTGGAATAATGTCTTCGTGCAGTATAAGGGTGTCGTTTTTTACATCAAAATCTAAATAAAAATCTTCGTAAAAAGTGTCTTTAAAAAAATCGACCGAAACTTTTCCTTTTTTTAAATTAGTGGCTTCATTGGCACTAATATAATAAGGTGTGATTTTTTTTGTTTCGCCTTTAACACTATCTAATTTTTGGCCTTTTATATTTATGGTTGCCCATGTATTATTACTTTTAAAATCGCCCACTTTTATTTTGTAAACCGAATGGGTGCTGTCTTTAATTGATAAAACACCATCGTTTAAAACATCTTTGTACAAACTTAATGGGTTGTTTTGATTGAATAGCTTTTGAACCCGAGATTTTTGGGTTTTGTAATGTTCGTAATCAATAAGCCTGTTGAGGTGCTTGGTTTCGCTGAATGAAAACCGACTGAAATCGAGCTCGAAAATTTTGCTGCCATTTACAAAGGTTTGAATGTTGTAAACCCCATTTTTATTGGCCGCCAAATTTTGCCTATCAATAGTTTCAATACCAAATCCAATATTGCCAATGGCTTCGATACTTTCAACCACATAATCGCCACTTTCTATAGGAATTAAGCGCAGTTTCGTTTTAGAATTCGATTGGTTTATAAATGAATTTTCATCCATCGGATAAGCATAAATAGAGTAAATTAGCGGGTTAATGGAATCTCTTATATCAATGCCAAATAGCATAGGGTTTATGGGGCGCTCTGTTTTATCGCGAATCTCATAATGCAAATGTGGACCGCCAGAACCGCCAGTATTCCCGCTTAAAGCTACAATTTGGCCTTTTTCAATTTTTAGTTCATCGGCACTCGGAAACAATTCAATCTGAAACGATTCTTTTTCATATTGATGCTTTTTCACATAAGCCTCAATATCGGGCGAAAACTTATGTAAATGTGCATAAACCGTGGTGTAACCATTGGGGTGTGTAATGTACAGGGCTTTCCCGTAGCCATAATGAGATACCTTAATCCGGCTTACAAATCCACCAGCCGATGCATAAACATTAAGGCCTATGCGTTGCTGTGTTTTTATGTCTAACCCCGAATGAAAATGGTTGGAGCGCAACTCTGCAAAAGTGCCAGATAGAATTAAAGGAATATCCAGCGGACTTCTAAAATAATCTTGTGGGTAGTTGTTTTGTGCCACAGTAATTGTAGAAAGCATTAAAAAAAATATGAGGGTTAATCGCATATATGTACTTTACCAATTGGGTTAAAAAAATGGTGATTAATGACTATTGATAGTTCTGATTGGAATTAGCTAAATTATTAATTTGGTGCGAATAAGCCAAGTTAAAAGCAATAATCGAGCCAATGTTCTGGTTATGAGCCTTAACGAATAATTTAAAATTTTATGATAAAACAATTGTAATTTAAGCTTATGTATCTTAACTTTGTGATATAAGTATTGAAATTTGTAAATGAGTCATATTGAAGATATTGTAGATTCTTTAGAAAACAAAATTAGCAAACTATTGCACAAACAAGAGCTTTTAAAGCAAGCTAATTTAAAATTGAATAAAGAGTTGGAAACTTCAAAACAGGCACTTCAAAACCAGGAATTGCAAATAGCAACTTGGGAAGAAAAATACGAGGCGCTTAAAATGGCAAATTCAATACTTGGTAGTGACGATAATAAGAGAGAAACAAAGCTTAAAATAAACGCATTAATTAGAGATATTGACCATTGTATTGCTCAACTTTCAGATTAATGCAACATAGATTACATGTCAGAAAAGCTTAAAATAAAGCTCTCAATAGCAAATAGGGTTTACCCTTTAACTATTGAAGCCAATCAAGAAGAAGGATTGCGTAAGGCCGCCAAAAACATTGAGGCTATGATTAAGCAATTTGAACAAAGCTATTCTGTTAGAGACAAGCAAGATGTACTGGCTATGTGCGCCTTACAGTTTGCCTCTCAAGTTGAACAGAAATCTATTGATAAAGCAACTGTGAGTGAACATGTAGAGGAAAAGTTAAACGCTTTAAATGAGTTGTTACAGTCGCATTTAATCTCTTAAACGTTCTTTAAAATAAAATAAAAGTTACTGCCTACATTGGTTATTTTTTTTGATAAACTCAACGTTAATTCTTTAAAAAGGGTGAGTTTAAGTTGTAAAAGCAAGCTGCATGTGTTATTTATTAGCACCTAGCAGATCCTTGATCAGCTTGTTAGCCCTAAACTTGTTTTTAAGGAGTTTATACAAAACTTTATACTGGTGTAGGCTTTTTTATATACACTAACCAATAAACAAAATGGATAATAATTCAATAATATTAACAGTAGGAGGTGTGCTATTAGGGCTTATAATAGGGTTTGTAATAGCTAAAATGCTTGAGAAAAACAAAGCTTCTAAGTTAATACGAGATGCTAAAAGAAGCGCATCCAACATATTAAAAGAGGCCAATACCGAAGGTGAATCTATTAAAAAAGACAAAATACTTCAAGCCAAGGAAAAATTTATAGAACTTAAGTCTGAACACGAGAAAGTTATTTTGTCTCGTGATAAGAAGATGGCCGAAGCCGAAAAGCGCACCCGTGATAAAGAATCTCAAGTATCAAACGAACTTGCAAAAAACAAAAAGCTTAATGCCACGCTGGAAGCCAAACAAAAAGACTACAGCTACAGACTCGATGTTTTGGAAAAGAAACAGGAAGCCTTAGATAAACTTCACAAAAGCCAAGTGCAGCAGCTTGAAGTTATTTCTAGTTTGTCTGCCGAAGAGGCGAAAGAACAATTGGTTGAATCGTTAAAAGGAGAAGCTAAAAACGATGCCATGTCGTACATTCAAGGGGCATTGGAAGAGGCTAAATTAACGGCCGAACAAGACGCTAAGAAAATAATTATAAACACGATACAGCGTATAGGAACCGAGGAAGCCGTTGATAACTGTGTGTCTGTTTTCAATATTGAATCTGATGACGTAAAAGGACGTATTATAGGTCGAGAGGGTCGAAACATTCGTGCCATTGAGGCAGCTACAGGTGTAGAAATTATTGTTGATGATACTCCCGAAGCCATTATTTTATCGTGTTTCGATTCGGTTCGAAGAGAAATTGCCCGTTTATCGCTACATAAATTAGTGACCGATGGTAGAATTCACCCGGCAAGAATTGAAGAGGTTGTAAGGAAAACACAAAAACAAATTGAACAGGAGATTATTGAAGTTGGTAAGCGTACCGTTATAGATTTAGGAATTCATAATTTACACCCGGAACTTATAAAGATGGTTGGAAGAATGAAATACCGTTCGTCTTATGGACAAAATCTTTTACAACACTCACGCGAAGTTGCTAAACTTTGTGGCGTAATGGCTGCCGAATTAGGTTTGAATCCTAAACTGGCAAAACGTGCTGGATTATTGCACGATATAGGAAAAGTGCCAGATGCCGAAGCAGATATGGAAACACCACACGCTATACTTGGGATGCAATGGGCTGAAAAGTATAATGAAAAAGATGATGTTTGCAATGCCATTGGAGCGCACCACGATGAAATTGAAATGAAATCGTTGCTCGCGCCAATTGTACAGGTTTGTGATGCCATTTCGGGAGCACGCCCTGGTGCTCGCCGACAAGTATTGGATAGTTATATTCAACGTTTAAAAGATTTAGAGGATATAGCTTTTGGATTCCAAGGCGTTAAAAAAGCTTATGCCATTCAAGCAGGAAGAGAGTTACGGGTTATTGTTGAAAGTGAAAGAGTAGACGATCAAAAAGCGGCTGATTTGTCATTTAGTATTTCCCAAAAAGTACAAACCGATATGACCTATCCCGGTCAAGTTAAGGTTACCGTAATTAGAGAAACAAGGGCGGTAAACATTGCAAAATAACAAGTAACTTAATTATGAAAAAAAAAAATCAGCTTTAAGCTGATTTTTTTTTGTTTGGTATAGTGATGAAAAATGTGGTGCCAACATTTACTTTGCTATCAATATTTATTTGGCCTCCATAAGCTTCAATTTGGTTTTTTATTAAATAAAGACCAACACCTTCAGAATCTTGGTTGTTATGAAACGTTTTATATAGCCCGAAAACAGAGTCTCCAAATTTCTCTAAATCAATACCAATACCGTTATCGGTGATTATCACTGTTAAAGTATCTTTTGTTAAAACGGTTTTTAAGGTTACTTCTGGCGCTCTATCCGGATGCTTGTATTTTATAGCATTGGTAAACAGGTTTTGTATGATACTTTCTAAATATGTTGGACTGTAATAAATGTACAGCTTTGGGTCTATATCATTCATTATTTTGGCATTATTCTCAGTGATAACAATATTTAATACATCCATCATTTTATTCACTTCCTCCGCCAGATACAGTTTGTCGATTTTTTTGTTTTTATTGTTCTGAATGGACACAATTTCATTTAGATTAGTAATTGTTTTAGTTAAAGAACTCGATAATGTTTTTAGGTAATCCAGTAATTCGTGTTTCTCCTTTTCAGACTTGGCTTCTTCATAAAATTCAAGTAGGCTTTCAAAGTTTCCAGCATGCTGTTTTAAATTATGTGTAACAATATGTGCAAAATTTTTAAGCTTGTTATTTTGTTCGCTAACCAGATTTAGCGTATTAGACAACTTTATTTCATTCTCTACATGTTCGGTAATATCTACGTGTGTCCCAATAAAACGAATTGGTTTTCCTTTTTTATCCCATTCAATTACTTTGCCTTTGTCTAGTATCCATTTGTAAGAACCATCTTTACATCTTATTCTGTGCTCATTGACGTATAATGGTTTCAATCCGTTTACATGGTCTTGATAATCTTGAAAGTATTTTTCCCTATCCTCGGGGTGCACCCTATCGTTCCAAGCGTTTATATCGTTTCCAAAGGTATCGTCATCTTCAAATCCGATTATCCGTTTTGAGGGTTGCGAAAAATAAACCTTATTTAGTTTGGCATCAAATTCCCAGACACCAATATTGGAAATATCTAAGGCTAACTGCCATTTAATATCCTCACGAGGTTTTTTGGAATTATTGATTTCGGGAGTTTCAGGCTTTAAGAAGCCCTTAAATTTCTTTAGAATTGAAGTATGATAGCTGTGAAATTTCAATTGTATTATTCTAAGGTATTTAATTAGGAATACATTTATAAAGTTAGTGCTAATTTGTTAAAATTAAAAATCTGATTAACAAAATAATACCATGAAATTTGATGTTTTCTATTTTCTAGGATGGAATTTTTCTATAACATCAGCTAAATGGCTTTTATCCAAATGCACATAAATTTCGGTGGTGGTGATACTTTCATGTCCGAGCATAAGTTGAATGGAACGTAAATCGGCATTATTTTGTAATAGATGTGTCGCAAAAGAATGCCGAAAGGTGTGCGGGGAAATGTTCTTTTTCAAACCTATTTTTTCTGCAAGTTGTTTAATAATCGTAAAAATCATAGCGCGCGTTAATTGTTTTCCGCGTCGGTTTAAAAATAAGGTATCTTCAAAGCCAGCTTGAATATTGATATGATTGCGCACGTCTTTCCTATAAATATTAATGTATTTTTGGGTTATTGGAACAATGGGCACAAAGCGTTGTTTGTCGCCTTTACCGGTTACTTTTATAAAACCTTCGTCAAAAAACAAATCGGATAATTTAAGACTTACCAATTCGCTTACCCGCAACCCGCAACCGTAAAGCGTTTCTAAAATAGCCCGATTGCGTTCGCCAATTTTAATACCATTTGTTTCTTGGGTTAAATCTATGGCACCAATTAATTTGTTTATTTCCTCCACCGAAAGTGTATCGGGTAATTTTCGTCCAATTTTTGGCGATTCAATCAATTCCAACGGATTGGATGCTCTGTAATCTTCAAAAACCAAATAATTAAAAAAACTGCGTAAACCGGAAATTATTCGCGATTGCGACCGCGCATTAACTTGTTTTGCCGTTTCGTAAATAAATTGCTGAACCACTTCGGAAGTAATGGAAACTGGCGATAAGCTTATATTATTTTCTTCTAAAAAAATGATTAACTTTTTTATATCAAGCGAATAACTATCTATAGAATTCTGCGATAATCCGCGTTCTATTTTTAAATAAAGTTGATAATCCTTAAGTGCGTGTTGCCATTTCATTAGTGCGTAAAAATAAAGAAAATCTTATAAAATAAATGGTTTGTGTTTGTGAAACCAAATGTAGAAATTCTTTTTTTTCAATTAAAACTCCATGCTTTTATTGAGGCTTAAACCAATTAAATTCAATCTTGAAAGAAGACCTCTAGAAACCTGTATTTACCAATTTCAAAGTAGAGTATTAAAGCTAATAGCAGTTTTTTTGATTGTTGTTTTATTAACACAGTTTGTTTTTATCATAATAAAACATTAAATTTAAAGATATTAATCAACTAAAAACCAGCTAATTATGAAAATTAAGTTTATTATTTTGATGTTTGCTGCTTTAACTTTATCTAGTTGCTTTTGTAGTAAAGGTATTAAAGCAGGTGTGAATTTTTCTTCTCTTTCGGGAGAAAACACTGAAGACCTAAGTTCCAGAACAGGTTTTCATGTTGGAGGTTATGGTAGGGTTTGCATAGATGCAGATGGCAATTTAGCAATCCAGCCAGAGATATTGTTTTCCACTCAAGGTGCAAATTACGATGATGGTTTTGATGAAGGTTCATTTAATCTAAATTATTTGAATGTACCTGTATTAGCGCATGTTAAAATATCCGATGGGTTTTATGCAGAGGCAGGACCGCAATTTGGGTTTATTTTGAGTGCCAAAGATAAATATGATGGGATGGAAGAGGATATAAAGGATGATGTTAATTCATTTGATTTTAGCGGTAATGTTGGGTTGGGATATCAATTCGATAGCGGATTAAATTTGAATGCGCGTTATAATCTTGGATTTTCTGAAGTCCCGGATACTAACAACTTAAATTGGAAAAATGGTGTGTTTCAATTTTCAGTTGGATTTACATTTTAAGTAATACCATCAAAATTAAAAGAAACCGGAGTTGACTTCGGTTTTTTTATGCCCAAATTTTAGATATATTTACGATATGAAAAAACTTATCATAATCAATGGGCCTAATTTGAATTTATTAGGACAACGAGAACCTAATATTTACGGCAGCTTGTCGTTTACTGAATTTTTAGAGGAAATAAAAGGAAAATATACAGACGTTGAAATTGATTATTTTCAATCGAATATTGAGGGTGAAATTATTGATAAACTGCACGAGGTTGGTTTTAATTTTGATGGCATTATTTTAAACGCAGCAGCTTACACCCATACATCGGTGGGTATTGGCGACGCCGTTAAAGCTATAGAAACCCCGGTTGTTGAAGTACATATTTCCAATACATTTAATAGGGAAGAATTTAGGCATCAATCGTTTATATCGCCAAATGCCAAAGGCGTTATTCTTGGTTTTGGATTGCAGAGTTACGAGTTGGCGATACAAAGTTTTTAAGAATGAAGCCCCGCTTAACATCCCGAAAGGGAGGAGATTTCACTTTAAAACAAAAAAAATCATAAAAAAATGCGATTCAAAATATTTTGAATCGCATTTTTTTATATTCATTTTAGTATGAATTCCTCCCCTTCGGGGGAGGCTAGGTGAGGCTCCTCTACAAATGAATCACTTCATCGTAAGCATCAGCAACAGCTTCCATAACCGCTTCACTCATGGTTGGGTGCGGATGTACCGTTTTTAATACTTCGTGACCTGTGGTTTCTAATTTACGACCTAAAACAGCTTCGGCAATCATATCGGTTACTCCGGCACCAATCATGTGGCAACCTAGCCATTCGCCATATTTGGCATCAAAAATCACTTTAACAAAACCATCTTTTGTTCCGGCAGCACTCGCTTTACCTGAAGCAGAGAACGGGAATTTTCCAACTTTAATATCTAGTCCTTTGTCTTTGGCTTGTTTTTCGGTTAAACCAACACTTGCAATTTCCGGTGAGCAATAGGTGCAACCCGGAATGTTTCCGTAGTCTAAAGCTTCAACATGTTGTCCGGCAAGTTTTTCTACACACAGTATTCCTTCCGCGGAAGCGACATGGGCTAAGGCTTGACCCGGTGTAACATCGCCAATGGCATAATACCCCGGAATGTTGGTTTGGTAGAAATCGTTAACCAAAATTTTGTCTTTATCAACCACAATGCCAACATCTTCCAATCCAATGTTTTCAATGTTCGATTTTATGCCTACGGCAGAAAGAATAATATCAGCTTCCAACACTTCTTCGCCCTTTTTGGTTTTTACGGTAGCTTTAACGCCTTTGCCAGAGGTATCTACTTTGGTAACCTCGGACGATGTCATGATTTTTATACCACTTTTCTTGAATGAACGCTCTAATTGTTTCGATACATCTTCGTCTTCAACAGGTACCACATTTGGTAAAAACTCGACAATAGTGACATCGGTTCCCATTGAATTGTAGAAATAAGCAAACTCAACACCAATAGCACCAGAACCAACTACAATCATTTTTTTGGGTTGGTTTTTCAAGGTCATGGCTTCTCTGTAACCAATTACTTTTTTACCGTCTTGAGGTAAACTAGGCAATTCGCGAGAGCGTGCGCCTGTGGCTATAATTATATTATCTGCACTGTATTCTCTTCCATCAACGTCAATTTTCTTTCCAGCTTTTAGTTTCCCATAGCCTTCAATAACATCAATTTTATTTTTTTTCATCAAAAACTGTACGCCTTTGCTCATGCCATCGGCTACATTCCGACTTCGTTTTACAACCGCATCAAAATCTTTGTCATAGTCTTTTACAGAGAGTCCGTAATCATCGGCATGCTTAAGATATTCAAAAACTTGAGCAGATTTCAGTAAGGCTTTCGTAGGAATACATCCCCAATTTAAGCAAACGCCTCCTAGGTTTTCTTTTTCAACAATAGCCGTTTTAAAACCCAACTGAGAGGCTCTTATCGCAGTAACATAGCCACCAGGACCACTTCCAAGAACTATAATATCGTATTTCATCTGTAAAATTTTAAGTCGTTTTTTGAAGCTACGAATTTACGAAATCGAATTCGAATAAAGAATTAAGAACCCTATAAATCTAAAAAAAATCCATGTGGTATAATTGCAAGGTTTCCAACTTAATTTGTCATTCCATAGAAGTAAGGAATTTACCCATGTTTCACTACCTTTGCGTTGCAAGTACTTTTTTATGAACATACCTATTACAAGTTTTCCCAGAATAATTATCATTGGTGGGGGTTTTGCAGGAATAGCCCTAGCCAGAAAATTATCGAAACAAGAAGTGCAAGTGGTGTTGTTGGACAAGAATAACTACCACACCTTTCAACCTTTATTGTATCAAGTTTCTACTGGCGGATTAGAACCCGATTCTATAGCATATCCCATTAGAAAAGTGTTAAAGAATTTTTCTAATTTTCATTTTAGGTTGGCCAATGTTACGCAAATTGATGCTGAAAACAATACCGTTATTACTGATATTGGTAACTTAAAATTCGATTATTTGGTAGTGGCATCAGGCTCTAAAACCAATTTTTTTGGAAATGCCGAAGTAGAAAAACATAGTATGGCCATGAAAACCATACCCCAATCTTTGAATTTAAGAAGTTTGATTCTTGAAAATTTTGAAGATGCTTTATTGACCTCCGATTTAAACGAACGCAATGCCCTCATGAATTTTGTAATAGTAGGTGGTGGCCCAACAGGGGTGGAACTTGCTGGCGCTTTGGCGGAAATTAAAAAAGGCATCCTCCCAAAAGATTACCCCGATTTAGATACGCGTTCGGTACAAATTAATGTGATTCAATCTAGCGATAGCATTTTAAAAGGCATGAGCGAGAAAGCCTCAGAAAAAGCCGAAGACTTTCTAGAAAAATTGGGCGTTAATGTTTGGAAAAACCTAAGGGTAACCAACTACGATGGCAAAACAGTAACTACAAACACCGATTTGGTTTTCGAAACCGCCACCGTAATTTGGGCAGCCGGCGTAAAAGGGGCGCTTATAAAAGGCTTGGACGCCGCCGATTTTGTTACCCGCAGCAACCGGCTTTTGGTAAATTCATTCAACCAAGTTAAAGGTTATAAACACATTTTTGCCGTTGGCGACATTGCATGTATGGTAACCGAAGAATTTCCAAATGGACTGCCAATGATGGCGCAACCGGCCATTCAACAAGGGAAGCAATTGGGCGATAATATGCTGCGATTAATTGAAGGCAAACCCTTGCAACCCTTTGTTTACACAGATAAAGGCACCATGGCAACCATTGGCCGAAACAAAGCCGTGGTAGATTTAAAACGTTTCAAATTTCAAGGTGTTTTTGCGTGGTACATTTGGATGTTTGTGCACCTGTTTTTCCTTATCGGTTTCAGAAATCGCATGGTGGTATTCGTAAATTGGGTTTATAATTATGTGCGGTTCGACCGAGAGGCGCGACTTATAATAAGACCTTATAAAAAAAAGCATAAAGTTTAAGTAATTTGGGCGAGTTGCCATAAAAATGGCAAACAGGCATTACGCATTGCTTTTTATTGCAAATTAATGAATTCATTAATATAAATATTTCGGCAGTCGCTTCCTCCTACATAGGCGAGCTCCAATAAACCTGTGCTGAGCTTATAGAAGTATGCCTCAATCCTTCTCGCGGGTCTACTTGCAACCCTATTTTTTTTGGTATTCAGTTTTTGTTTTTTTGGAATTTTATCTTCTATAAATCATCCGTAAAATGGCGCTTCCCCTTTGTTTTGGAAAACTTTTCTTCATTATATTTTTCAGAATTCCCTCTTGGAATAGATAACGATTGCCAATCTTCACCTTTAATAAGTTTTCCTAAAAACACCATTTGCCCAATGTGGTAGGCGTAATGCGCCAATTGCCTATTTATGGCTTCGGTAACCGTGTGCCCTTGATTTCTAATGTAAATAATGCGCTCTAAATCATCAGTCTTTAATGGCTTAATAGCATTAAATAAACTGAGCCAACCATCTTCCCAAGCCGCTTTTAAATCTTCAATGGAATTAAACGAATCAACAAACTCTTCATCGCGTTGCCGCCATTCTTTTTCGCCATCTTCAGTTAAAAAATTAGTCCATCGGCTTAACATGTTTCCAGCTATGTGTTTTACAATAATGGCAATACTGTTAGAATTGGCGTTACTCTGCCATTGCATATCCTCAAAAGTAAGCTGATTAAAGGTTTTATCACCCAGACTTTTATAATATTCAAATTGTTTAATAACACTCGATAGGTACGAATTTTCCATATTGTAACGGTTAGCTGGAAATTGAAAAATTATTTTTTCGGTACAAATTTTAAGGCAACACCATTAATACAGTGTCTTTTGCCCGTTGTGTTTTTAGGACCATCGTTAAAAACATGACCCAAATGCCCCCCACAAGTGGCACAATGTTCCTCGGTTCGTGTATAGCCCAAATCGTTATCTGTAGAAAACGCGACGTTGCCTTTTATTTCTCTATCAAAACTAGGCCAACCCGTGCCCGAATCAAACTTGTGTTCACTTTTAAATAAAGGGGTGTTACAGGCGGCACAATGGTAGGTTCCTTTGGCATAATTTTTATTTAACGGACTGGAAAATGCACGCTCGGTACCCGCATTTCGCAGCACATAAAATTCCATTTCAGACAATTCCGCTTTCCATTCGCTTTCAGTTTTCGATACTTCAAAAGTTTTCAAAGCTTTTTCGTTTTGTTTTTGTGCTGAAGAGTTACAGTTAAAAAGAAATAAAAAAGCCAATAAGGGTATTACGTTATTCGTATTCATAGAAATTGTTTTTATTAAATAGGTCGGAAACCAGCTTTTAACTTAACAAACAAATTATTAAGACGTTATGTAAATCAGATAAACTTAAAGTCAAATGCGTTAATTAAAAACTTGAATATCGCTTAACTTTACCTTGTTGTGACCAATAATTTAATTATGTGTCAGAAACAATAAAGGTACAATTTTTGTATTTTTATCGAATATAAAAACCCTATTTAAAATGAAATTTAAGCAATCACTTATATTATTTGGAATGGCGCTACTGGTTTTTTCTTGTGCCCAAAATCCATTTACCGGAAAAAGTACATTGGCCATCATGCCAAATTCCCAACTATTCCCAACGGCCTTTGCCCAATACGACCAATTTTTAAATGAAAACAAAGTGGTTAAAGGCACTAAGGATGCCGAAATGATTAAGCGCGTTGGGCAGCGTATTGCTGTGGCGGCTGAACGTTGGTTAAATGCAAATGGACACCAAGGCTATTTAACCGATTATAAATGGGAATATACTTTGGTAGAAGATAAAACCGTAAATGCTTGGTGTATGCCTGGTGGTAAAATAGTATTTTATACGGGTATATTGCCCATCGCAAAAGGCGAAACCGGGGTAGCTGCCATTATGGGTCACGAAGTAGCTCACGCCTTGGCTAACCACGGGCAACAACGTATGAGTGCGGGTATGTTGCAACAAGCGGCTGCTGTAGGGCTTAATGTAGCTTTAAAAGACGACGACAATTTAGAACTTTACAACCAAGCCTTTGGTATAGGGTCGCAAGTAGGGGTGATGCTCCCTTTTAGTAGAGCGCACGAAACCGAAGCCGATAAAATAGGTTTGTATTTAATGGCTATTGCAGGTTATAATCCTGATGAAGCTGCCGAATTATGGAAACGCATGAAAGCTAATAGTGGCGGGCAATCTCCACCAGAAATTTTAAGTACGCACCCCTCAAACGATTCGCGGATTGCTAACCTAAAAGCATTGGCACCACAGGCTAAAGCCGAAGCAAAAAAGTTTGGTGTTACTTCATTTAGATAATAAACATTATCTTTTTTAAAATATTTGATTACTTTAGAAGCTGCTCATAAAAGAGCAGCTTTTTTTATGAATCAACTTAAAAAAGGAAGTAAAAAACTTCTTAATGCGTGGGCATTTTACGATTGGGCAAATTCGGTTTACACCCTTACTATTGCATCTTCTATATTTCCTATTTTTTATTCGTCGCTATTTATTTCAGAAATTAAAATCGTGCAAGCTTTTGGCATGGAGTTTAAAAGTACCGCTTTAATAACCTTTGTTACGGCATTTACGTTTTTAGTGGTAGCTTTTATGTCTCCAATTTTGTCGGGTATTGCCGATTATGTTGGGAATAAAAAGAATTTCTTAAAGTTTTTTTGTTATGTGGGAAGTGCTGGCTGTATAGGTTTGTATTGGTTTGATATTTCGTCCAATGGCATTCATTTAAGTCTGCTATTTTATTTTATGGGACTTATTGGTTATTGGGGAAGCTTAGTGTTTTACAATTCGTATTTACCAGATATAGCCTATGAAGATCAGCAAGATGCCATAAGTGCCAAAGGATTTTCAATGGGGTATATTGGCAGTGTGTTATTGCTCATTGTTAATTTAATTATGGTAATGAGTCAAGATGAAGGCGCGGCCAAAATGCAAATGATGCGCTATTCGTTTGTAACCGTTGGTGTTTGGTGGGCTTTATTTAGTCAGTATTCATTTTATTATTTGCCAAAAGGCACGTCGTCCGGAAATAAAGTCACGCGAGCCATAGTTTTTAATGGTTTAAAGGAGTTAAGGCAAGTTTGGAAACAGCTTAAACAAGATTTACGCTTAAAACGCTATTTATATGCTTTTTTCGTGTTTAGTATGGCGGTGCAAACCATCATGTTGGTGGCCGTATATTTTGGTGAAGAAGAAATTGATTGGGGCGGCGATAGCGAAAAAACAATGGGTTTAATCATAAGTATTTTAGTTATTCAGATTGTGGCTGTTTTTGGCGCCATATTAACATCCAGAGCTTCCAGTAAATACGGCAATATTAAAACCCTTATTGCGGTAAACGTTGTTTGGATGTGTTTGTGTTTTTATGCTTTTTTTATGAAAACGCCTTTGCAGTTTTATATTGCAGCCTCGGTAGTTGGCTTGGTTATGGGAGGTATTCAGGCCTTGGCACGATCAACCTATTCTAAGTTTTTACCACAAACCGACGATACCACCTCGTATTTTAGTTTTTATGATGTTGCCGAAAAAATAGGCATCGTTTTCGGCATGGTGATTTTTGCAACTATAGACCAAGTGACGGGCAGTATGCGAAACGCTATTTTGTTTTTGTTTGTCTTCTTTTTATTTGGAATCATTTTATTGTTTAGAGTTCCGAAGCATAAAACCGCTGAATCTAATTAATAAAAAAAACAGGGCTTTAAAAGTGTAGCTTTACGTCGTTTTTGATGATGTTCCAAAGCTTGCGATAATTCCAAAGTTTAAAACCCGACAAAAGAAATGTTTGGCAGCCTTTTTGTAATATACAATTTGAAGCTTTTTTTCGTTAGTATTGCATATACTTTAAATAGATTCTTAAAATGAAACACGTATTTATTTGCCTTTTGTCTTTTATTACAGCACTTACTTGGGCGCAAAACATCAATCAATTTGATGCCAACGGAAAACACCATGGCATTTGGAAAAAAACATTTGACGGCACCACGGTTTTAAGATACGAAGGCGAGTTTTTTCACGGAAAAGAAATAGGATTGTTCAAATTTTATAAAAACATTAGAAAGAAACCCGTATTAACGGCAACAAAACAATTTAATAAAACCGATAACAAAGCTTATGTCACTTTTTTATCTTCAAAAGGAAAAGTAATTAGTGAGGGACAAATGGATGGGAAAATCTATATAGGAGCATGGAAATACTACCAAAATCGAAATGATAATTTGCTCACTTTAGAGCACTATAATAATGAAGGTGTTTTACACGGAGAACGTTTTGTATACTATGAAAACGGGCAAGTAGCCGAAAAACAATTTTATAAAAACGGAAAGTTGGATGGGGTATCGGTTTGGTATTCAGAAAAAAATACTGTTTTAAAAGAATTCGTTTATGAAAATGGCGAACTGCACGGTCCGTCAAAATACTATAATCCTAAGGGCGAGTTAATAATAGAAGGACACTACAAAAACGGAAAGAAACACGGTGTTTGGAAATACTACGAGAACGGTAAATTAATTGACGAAAAGAATTTCACTTACAAACCTAAGTACATTAAAAACAAATCATAAAAAAAGACTGCCTTTGCAGGCAGCCTCCTCTTTTTCATAGACAAGATTTTCCCTGTCTACAATCTAACAACCAAACTAATTAATAAATCCATTTTATAACTTGTTAAGTATGGTGGCAAACAACTTTAAAGATGGTTTTTGGTTATACAATTTTAATTTTACATCAACAGCGGTAATGTCTTAAATTGTAATCATCTATTAAAGTTGCATTTTGCCAACCAATTATGTCGCTGTTTTTCTATTTTAATTAATTGCTAGGTAGCAATACTTTATTTACTACATGAATAACACCATTTCCAGCTTGTACATCTACAGCTATAATGCCAACATCGGAATTTCCCGCACCATCGGTAATATCTGCAATGTTATTGCCACTTCCTGGTAATGTAACGGTAATGTTATCGCCTTGTAAACTAGCTGCAACAGTATCTCCGTCTGCCGTTAAATCGGCAGATCGTACGTTATTATCACCAATTACATGATGCAATAACACTTGTGTTAAAATCGCTTCTTCGGGAATACTCGCTAAGGCATCAAAAGCCGCATTAGTTGGAGCGAATACGGTAAAGTTAGGATTGAAACCATCACCATTCATTCCTTCCGTTCTTGATAGAACCGCTGGAAAATCTGTAGCAGGCGTTAATGTTGTTAAGGCACTGACTAAGGTTGAAAAGTTAGGGTCTGCGGTGGCGAAAGTTACAACGGTTGGAATATCTATTACCGCATCAACTGCATGTATAATTCCATTGCTAGCAACTACATCAGCTTTTGCTACTGTGGAAATCCCATTAAACACCACACCATTATCGGTATTGTAGTATAAACTTAAATTGCTCATCCCCGGGCCGATAGCATTCGTGTTTGTATATCCAGCAACCGCTGTGGTTAAATCAGTTGACATAGTTACACCACTTAAAACATGGTTTAACAGTATGTTTGATAGCGCGTCTGTTGGTACGTTTGCTAAAGGTGTTCCGTCTAAGAATGTTGTGAATGCAGCATCATCAGGAGCCAATACTGTAAAAGGCCCTGCTCCGCTCAAAACTGTTACTAAATCACCATCTGCAGCGCCTAACGCGGCAACTAAGTTACTAAAGCTTGGATTAGCTAAGGCATGATCAACAACCGTTGGCAATCCAATTACTTTATCAACAATGTGAATTACGCCATTGGTCACTTCAACATCTGCGGTTGAGACTGTAGATATGCCATTAAATTGTACACCGCTTGACGTATTGTAAAAAACACTCATGTTATTATCACCAGCACCAGTGGCATTAGTAGAGGCATAACCAGAACCTGCAGTAATTAAATCTGTCGACATCACTTTTCCGTCAATCACATGATTTAATAATACTTGTGATAATACGTCTGTGGGTACATCGGCTAAACTGGCAAAATTATTGTCCGCTAAAAATGCTGCGAATGCATCGTTAGTTGGTGCCAATACTGTAAAAGGTCCGGCGCCACTTAATATATTTACTAAGTCGCCATCGGCAGCCTGTAATGCAGTAACTAAGCTACTTAGTTCTGGCGTATTTAAAGCTTTACTCACAATATTGTCTGGTTGCTTTGGCAAAACCACTTTGTCAATTACATGTATAACACCGTTGTCCGCTTGTACATCGGTAACCACAATATTACTCACTCTACCGTTAGAATCGGTTAATGTAGCACCACCGGTAACATTAGCGGTAATGTCGCCACCTAATGTTGATACGGTCATATTATCAGTTAAAGCGGATGCCAACACATTGACTCCAGCAATGGCATGTAAATCGAGGGTTGCTTTAAGAGTGGGCTCATCTATATCGTCTAAAGATGAGACGCCCAATTCAGATAGTAAATTAACAAAAGCGTCGTTTGTAGGTGCAAATACTGTAAATGGAGCTGGGGCTGTTCCGTTTGGTGTAGATAAGGTAGTCACATAATCAAAAGTTAAATCGCTTCTAGTTAATGCCGATACTAATATTGAGAAGGTATCATCTGCTAGTGCTAAATCCACAACGCTTGGTAAACCTATTACATGGTCTACTATGTGAATTACGCCGTTGGTGGCATCAATATCGGCAGTTACAACATCAGATATACCATTCAGCTTTACGCCCGAATTGGTATTGATGTATATGCTCAAATTATTATCAGTAGAAGCTTCGGTAGCTAAAGTGGTACCGTATCCTGTGGTTAAATCACCCGATTTTACTTCTCCAGAAATCACATGATTTAAAAGTACTTGTTTCAGTACGTCTGTAGGCACATCATCTAAACTAGCAAAACCATTATCTGTTAAGAATTTTGAGAATGCCGCATTGGTTGGCGCGAACACCGTAAACTGCCCACTACCATTCAAGGTAGATACAAGGTCTGCACGTTGTAATGCCGCTACCAAATTACTTAAATCTGCTGTTGCTATTGCTAATTCCGCAATCGTTTCTGGTTGTTGAACCACAATGGGATCGTCGTCGTCACTACACGAGAATGATATAACCGATATCATTGTAAATAGTAATGCTTTTTTTAATGCTGTTAATGCTTTCATTTTTATTGGATTTTTGTTTTGTTCAACAAATATATGATAAAGTTAAACAAAAAACCAAATTTTGTTCAAACTTTTTATAAAAAAAATAAACAAAATGTATTTTATCGATGTTTTCGAAAGGTTTTTTTAAACGTCTATTTTCTTTATTTGTCTTATCTTTGTAGCCAATTTTTAAATATGAAACGCGTAATAATAGGACTTTCAGGTGGTGTAGACTCTAGCGTTGCAGCTTATTTATTAAAGCAGCAAGGATATGAGGTTATTGGCTTGTTTATGAAAAACTGGCATGATGATTCTGTGACCATTTCTAACGAATGTCCGTGGTTAGACGATAGTAACGATGCCATGTTGGTTGCCGAAAAGTTAGGCATACCTTTTCAAACGGTAGATTTAAGCGAGCAATATAAAGAGCGCATTGTGGATTACATGTTTAACGAATACGAAAGAGGCAGAACTCCAAACCCCGATGTGCTTTGCAACAGAGAGATTAAGTTTGATGTGTTTATGAAGATCGCTTTAGAGTTGGGAGCCGATTATGTGGCAACGGGTCATTATTGCAGAAAAGGAACCATTGAAAAAGATGGTAAAAATATTTACCAATTACTTGCGGGCGTTGATGAAAATAAAGACCAATCGTACTTTTTATGTCAGTTGTCGCAAGCGCAATTGGCAAAATCTTTATTTCCTATTGGGGAATTAACCAAACCGGAAGTGAGGGACATTGCCACAAAATTAAATTTGGTAACCGCTGAGAAAAAAGATTCTCAAGGCTTATGTTTTATAGGAAAAGTGAAGTTGCCCGATTTTTTACAGCAGCAATTAAGACCAAAAGAAGGTGTTATTGTTGAGGTTTCAAAAGAAGAGAAAATTTTTAATGAGGCCATTCCGGAGTTTCAATCTGAAGAAGACAAGCTAAAATTCTTGTCTAAAAAAATTGATTATAAAATAGACGACGGACAAATTGTTGGTAAACATCAAGGCGCTCATTATTTCACTAAAGGACAGCGTAAAGGACTCGCTGTAGGCGGAACCGTTGAACCTTTATTTGTAATTGATACCGATGTAAACAAAAACATAATTTACACCGGACAAGGTAAGGAGCATCCCGGTTTACTAAAAAAAGCGCTGTTTGTAACTAACGAAGAATTGCATTGGGTGCGTGAAGATTTAGCCTTAAACGTTGATGAAACTATGCAGGTTAAGGCTCGCATTCGCTACCGTCAACCTTTGCAAAAAGCAACATTGCACAAAGTAGATAGTGGACTATATGTTGAGTTTGAGGCCTACCAATCAGCCATTACAGAAGGACAATTTGTTGCTTGGTATTTGGAAGATGAATTGATTGGTTCCGGAGTAATTTCGTAACTTACCAAAAAAATATAATATGTTAAGGCGATTTTTAACTCTAAGCATTCTTACGTTTCAATGCTTTACGTTTGCACAACAGGAAGATGCTTGGGTGTATTTACTAGACAAACCAACAAATACTTATCCTATTAATAATCCTTCAGCATTTCTTACCCAAAAGGCCATTGATAGAAAAACTAAACACGGAGTAACTATTGATGTTAGAGACGTCCCGGTAAACGAATCATATATTACAGCACTTAAAAATGCCACAGGAATTACAGTTATGGCAAAATCCAAATGGTTTAATACGGTACACGTTAGAGGCACGGAAACTAATGTGAAAAATTTGCTAACAAACCCTGCAACATCTTCGTTTATAGACCGTGTTGATTTTGCTGATAAAAGTTTAAACCTCTCCAAAACTTCCAAAGTAGAAAAATCTTTAAAAACCAAGGATAAGTTTATTGTCGAGAGCACTTTTGTAGATTTTACTTATGGTAATAGTCAAAATCAAGTAGAAATGATTAATGCAGATGCTCTACATGTTGCAGACTATACGGGATCTGGAGTTACCATAGCTGTAATGGACAGTGGTTTTGAAAATGTAAATACTATGGGTGCTTTTCAGCGATTAAGAGATGCAGGAAACTTAAAGGGAGGTTACGATTTTGTAAATAGAAACTCAAATGTTTATGTTAGTCCTGGCGACCACGGCACTCAGGTATTAAGTACTATGGCTGGTTATGTGTTAAATAATTTTGTGGGTACAGCGCCAGACGCAACCTATTATTTGTATAAAACCGAAGATAGTAACGATGAAAACCCCGTTGAAGAAAGCTATTGGGTAGAAGCAACAGAACGGGCAGATAGCTTGGGCGTTGATATAATAAACACCTCTTTAGGCTATAAAGATTTTCCTAATTACCCAAACTATGATTATACATCTGCCGAAATGGATGGAAATACTACTTTTATTACAAAAGGGGCGAATATAGCCTTTGAAAAAGGTTTGTTACTAGTTACATCGGCAGGAAACGAAGGTAGTTCAGGAGTAAGTGGGCCTGCAGATTCCCAATACACGTTAACCGTTGGTGCCGTTAATTCAGCCGGGGATTATGCTACATTTAGCTCTGTTGGAAATGGGTTTCAACCCTCACAAAAACCCGATGTTGTTGCGCAGGGTCAGGCTTCAGCGGTTATAAATTCAAGTAATGTTATTGGTACAAGTAATGGTACATCATTTAGCTCGCCCATTTTGGCCGGTGGTATTGCTTGTTTAATGCAAGCCTTACCTAATAAAACCAATGCAGAGATCATGCAACTGGTTCGCGAATCGGGTTCTCAATTTAATACACCAGATTATGAGATAGGTTATGGAATTCCCGATTTATGGAATGCACTTAACGCTTTAACTATTGATGATTTTGAAAATGATAATAACATATCAATTTATCCAAACCCTTCCAAAGCTGTGGTTTTTGTAAAAACGCCTTCTAATGAAAATAAACTAACCGTAACATTTTTTGATATTTTAGGTAAGCAGATTTTAAAACGTTTTATAAGTAGTACAAATAATAGAATCGACATTGCTGGATTGTCAAAAGGCATTTATATCATTAATGTTAAGTCTGAAAATAATGCAAAATCTTTTAAGCTTGTAAAGAATTAAATGCCCAATAGAATTACTGAATTATTCAATATTAAATACCCCATTATTCAAGCCGGAATGATTTGGAATAGTGGTTGGAAATTAGCCTCAGCCTCAAGTAATGCAGGTATTTTAGGGCTCATAGGGGCCGGAAGCATGTATCCAGATGTGCTCCGCGAACACATTCAAAAGTGCAAAAAAGCCACAGATAAACCTTTTGGGGTTAATGTGCCTATGCTTTATCCTAACATTCAGGATATCATGGACATTATTGTTGAAGAAGGCGTTAAAATTGTGTTTACTTCGGCAGGAAACCCCAAAACCTGGACCTCGTGGTTACAAGATAAAGGCATTACAGTGGTGCATGTAGTGAGTAGCGTAAAGTTCGCTTTAAAGGCGCAAGATGCCGGTGTGGATGCGGTCGTTGCCGAAGGTTTCGAAGCTGGTGGTCATAACGGTAGAGACGAGACTACAACATTAACACTTATTCCTATGGTGAGAGAACAGATTAACATTCCGTTAATCGCCGCAGGTGGTATTGCCACAGGTAAAGCGATGCTTGCTGCCATGGTTTTGGGAGCTGATGGCGTGCAGGTTGGTAGTAGGTTTGTAGCGAGCGAGGAGAGTTCGGCACATCAAGATTTTAAGCAGGTGGTTGTTGATGCCAAAGAAGGCGATACCCAATTAACCTTGAAAGAACTGGCACCGGTTAGATTGATTAAAAATAAGTTTTACAACGATATTCAAGAACTATATAAAACCTCACCAACACCAGAACAATTAAAAGAGTTGCTAGGTCGAGCTAGAGCAAAACGCGGGATGTTTGAAGGCGATTTAGATGAAGGCGAACTGGAAATTGGGCAAATAGCGGGCTTGATTCACGATATAAAACCCGTAGCTCAAATTGTTACGGATATGATGAGTGAGTTTGAAGCTGCTAAAAAAGAAGTTTTAAATTTTTAAAGTTAATTCCTTAGCAACTCTTCAATATTTACTTTGTACAATCTGCTCAACCCATTGTCGTATTTATTGAATTCGGTTAGTAATTCGTTAATGGTTAGTGGTTTTTCAAAATTGGTTTTGGAGTTATCCATTTTACTTGTAAAATATAGTGTATTGGTTTTAGCATCAACAAATGGACAATAATCCATTTTTTGACTATTGATGGATTCTCCTAAGTTTTTCGCTTTGGTCCAACCTTCATTGGTATGATAGCTAATATACAAATCGCCACTGCCCAAACCGTCTTTTCTGTGGTAGCCACCAAAAATTAAATACGATTCGTCGGGTGCAATAAAAGCATTGTATTCGTAACCTTCAGAATTTATAGTATTTGGTAATACTTGGGGTTCGGTTAAATCGCCGTTAATGTTTTTACTCACATAAATATCGTCTTTTCGCTTTAGCTCGGGGTTATCTCGAGTAAAATAAAAGTTTCCGTTTTTAGCTATGGACGGATAAAACTCTCCGTGTTCGGTATTTATCGGGCTTCCCATATTTTTTGGGCGAGACCAATTACTTGTTAAATCTTGGCGCTCAACCACCCAAATATCAAAATCTTTTGGTTTGTTGCTTGAAGCATCTATTGGTCTTGTCGATACAAAATAGAGCTTTAAACCATCGTGCGAGAAAAAAGGTTCTAAATCGAAAAACTGGCCTGAAAACGAAGCGATTTTTGGGGCGCTCCAAGTGCCGTTTTCTTTTGTAACGGTAACAATAGCAGATGTGTTACCCATAACGCTTTGCACGGAAAACATAATTTCGTTCCCATTAGGGGCCATGGCAATATCTCTAACATTAGGAAATTGTTTTACAATAGGCTCTAAAAAAGGCTCAACGTTTTGTTGGGAAAAACTAAAAAATAAATTGAAAGTAAATAGCAGAAATAATAGTGGCTTCATAAAAAAGATTATGTATCACAAGATACTATAATCAAGAATTAAAAATTCTAAAAACTATGTTAATATTAAATGAAAAAAGAGGCTATCTCTATGTTGAGACAGCCTCTTTTAAAAATTTAGAAACATAAAAGCTTCAGTCTTTTTAAATCCCTATTAAACAAAAGCGAAAATGGTTTCTAATCAAATAGAATAAGCGCTTAACTATGTTGAGGGATTATAAATATACGAATAAATATTTAATAATCAGCAGTTTATATGTTTTTTTTATATGAGTTATTAAAATTTTAGAAATTTATGCGGTAAAGTTTAAAAAGCTAAAGCTATAGTTTACTTTTGCGTGATGCAATTAAAAGATTATACCAAAGAGTTCAAATACAATTGGCAATTGGCGGCTCCGGTTATGTTAGGCATGTTGGGGCATACCTTTGTGAGTTTTATCGATAATATTATGGTTGGTCAATTAGGAACTGCTGAATTGGCAGCCGTGTCTTTGGGCAATAGTTTTATGTTTATTGCCATGTCTTTGGGTATCGGGTTTTCTACGGCTATTACGCCTTTGGTTGCCGAGGCCGATGCCGAAGGGAATTTTAAAAATGGCAAATCATCTTTTAAACATGGTCTGTTTTTGTGTACGGTTTTAGGCGTTTTATTGTTTTTGGTGGTATTTTTTGCAAAACCACTTATGTATTTAATGAAACAGCCTGTAGAGGTTGTCGAATTGGCCATTCCGTATTTAGATTTGGTGGCATTTTCATTAATTCCATTAATTGTTTTTCAGGCTTTTAAGCAGTTTAGCGATGGGTTGTCTATGACTAAATACCCCATGTACGCTACCGTTTTAGCCAATATTATTAATATAGTTTTAAATTATATTTTAATTTTTGGAAAATTCGGATTCCCAGAATTGGGCATCGTTGGTGCGGCTTACGGCACATTAATATCACGATTTATAATGGTTTGGTATTTATGGTATTTGTTAAAAGGAAAAGACAAATCGAAAGCCTTTGTAACCCATATTAAGTTTTTTGTTCTCAATAAATTGATGCTTAAAAAAATTATAAACCTTGGCGCACCAAGTGCTATGCAAATGTTTTTTGAGGTTGCCATTTTTACGGCAGCCATTTGGTTGAGCGGCTTATTGGGTAAAAATCCGCAAGCGGCCAATCAAATTGCCTTAAACTTATCATCTATGACTTTTATGGTTGCCATGGGCTTAAGTGTTGCATCCATGATTAGGGTGGGCAATCAAAAAGGTTTAAAAAGTTATTTTGAGTTGCGCCGTATTGCTTTTTCGTTGTTTTTAATGGGCACTTTGTTTGCCGTTGGTTTTGCTATTATTTTCTTTGCGTTTCATGCGCAGTTACCCAAAATATATGTCGATTTTGATGATGTAAAAAATCTGACGGATAACACCGAAGTGGTTAAAATCGCATCAAAATTATTGATAGCGGCAGCTATTTTTCAAATAAGTGATAGCATTCAAGTTGTAGTTTTAGGCGCTTTGCGCGGATTGCAAGACGTTAAAATACCAACCATTATTACCTTTATTTCGTATTGGTTAATTGGTTTTCCCGTAAGCTGGTATTTTGGTAAAGCCGATGCTTTGGGTAGCTTTGGTATTTGGTTAGGATTGCTCGCAGGATTAACAACGGCTGCTATTTTACTGTATATTCGATTTAATTATTTGACAAAAAAGTTAATTGAAATTGAACGTGTTTAAAGTTCGTTAGAGTACTTAAACTTAAATGAATAAATGATAACTTTGCTATAAATAACTTAAGCGCACTTTAGGCACTTGTAACTTATAACTTTTATGACACTTCCAAAATTTATACTTGGCGATAATACAGAATATCCAAACGCTATTTTTGTAATTCATACAGAATTTCCTAGGTTTATTATTAATCTTGAAGACGACGAGGTGGAATGGTTTGAGGATTTTGATGTTGAAGATCAAAAAGAACTAGAGACCGAAACCGAAAATGCCATAAAATTAGCAACCGAGTTTTATGATAGTGAAGTTGCTAAATACGAAGATTAATTGCGTTAGGGATTGATGGGACATCCTTTTTTGAGGTACGAGAAAAAGATATAGCGGAAAGCCCGACCGCTTGCCCTGAGCGCAGGCGAAGGGTTAGGGGTAACGCCAAAATAAATATAAATGATGGATAAACTTTTAGAATACGATACCGAACTCTTTTTGTTTTTAAATAATTTAGGAGCTGAGCCTTGGGATAATTTATGGTTAATCATTACCAACAAATTAGCGTCCATTCCGCTTTATGCCGTATTGCTATTTCTCCTCTATAAGAAATTTGGAGCAAAATCTTTATTGGTTTTTGCGGTTGTAGCGGCCTTAATGATAACATTTACCGACCAAATAACGAATGTTTTTAAACGTACTTTCGAGCGTCCGCGACCTTGTGGCGAAGCCGATTTAATAGACCAAATGCGATTTATTGCCGTGCGTTGTGGGAAGTATGGCTTTTTCTCTGGGCATGCATCAAATTCTATAGCTGTTGCTGTGTTTGCAGGATTAATGCTTAAACCATATTATAAAAACCTTATTTTTATTTTACTGTTTTGGAGTGCTCTTTTGGCTTTTAGCAGAATTTATGTTGGTGTTCATTATCCGTTGGATCTTTTATGCGGATTGACTTTTGGTGCCATGTCAGGATTTTTGTTTTACAAACTGGCAAAATACCTTTTAAATAGATTTGTATTGCCCAAAGATATTAATGCGTAAGGTTTAGCAAATAATAAGCCGCTGCAAAAGGCGTGGTTTTATTATTGTCTATTAAATGCAGTTGGGTGGCCAATTCCTTTTTGATATCGGGTCGGTTAAAAAATTCTGATTTTAGTTGATCCTCGATAGTTTGGATGAGCCAAAATTTATTTTGTTCCTTTCTTTTTTTGTCGAAATAATGGTTTTTGGTAGTGGTTTCAATATATTCCAAAACAAGCTTCCAAATGTCGTCGATACCTTCATTTTTCAATGCGCTGCACAGCATCACTTTAGGTTGCCAATTTGAAGCTTTTTGCGGATAGAGGTGAAGCGCTCTGTTAAATTCTACCTTTGCAATTTTTGCTTGCTTTAAATTATCGCCATCGGCTTTATTTATAGCAATAGTATCGGCCATTTCTATGATACCGCGCTTAATGCCTTGCAGTTCGTCGCCAGCACCAGCTAATTTTAACAATAAAAAGAAATCGACCATACTGTGCACGGTAGTTTCACTTTGCCCAACACCAACGGTTTCAATAATAATCACATCAAAACCGGCGGCTTCGCATAAAATGATGCTTTCTCGTGTTTTTCTAGCAACGCCACCAAGCGATTTCCCCGAAGCTGACGGACGGATATAGGCATTTTCGTCTTTAACCAAGGCGTCCATTCGGGTTTTATCGCCCAATATACTGCCTTTTGTAAGCGAACTACTGGGGTCGATGGCTAAAACAGCAACGCGTTTTCCTCGAGCGGTTAAGTGTTTTCCGAAGGTTTCAATAAAGGTGCTTTTTCCAACTCCGGGAACACCGGTAATACCAATTCTAATGGAGTTGTTGGCATGTGGCAAACATTGCTTTATAATGCTATGGGCAATAGGGAAGTGGTCGGCGTTTGTGCTTTCAACCAAAGTAATGGCTCTGCTCAGGGCCGTAATATCTTTTTTTAAGATGGCTGCTACTAAAGTTTTTGGATTTATTTTAGCGTTGCGTTTCTTTTTAATATTTTTAATTGAGGCCGCATTGGTGATTTCGGACTGCGAAATACCTTCGTTTTCTTTTAAAGCTGATTTTTTTCCTTTTGCCACGAGTGCACGAATGTTTGTCTAATTTACAATAATTTTAAATGGTGTATTTTTTGAGCATGAATACCCAATACAGCCAATTAAAAAATACCTACTTATTTAAGCGGCACAGCAATTTTTACGTCGTCCCAAGCCATGGTTAAAAACAAATTATCTGTCGAATTATCGAAAGCAATGGTAAATTGCTCGACGGTAGTGTCTAATTTTGTAACCGGGATATCCACATTCAGCACATCGTAATTGGGGTCCCAGTATGGTTTCATTTCGTTGGTAACACCCCAAGGGTATTGCTTGGAGTTGAATATTACCGTCCAAACAGAATCTTTAGGCACGGTCCAAAGGGTATATTTTCCAGTAGCTAAGGGAATACCAGCAACTTCTAAATTTTTATTGGTTTCAAAAGTGGTTGCTTCGTTGGCACCGGTTCGCCATACTTGATTATAAGGGACTAAGGCACCGAATATCTCTCTATTTCTTTTACTAGGCCTGTTGTAAACCACCTTTAGTTCTAAATCATTAAGCTCAAATTTAACGGAGTCTTTTGGACTTGGACGTTGGGTAATAAAAGTATAAGCAAAAAGGCCTAGAGCTATTATGGATAATAGTATTAAAACGCGTTTTAAAAAGGTGTTCATAGAAGGGAAAATTTTTTAAGGGATAAAGATACTTTAAAAAGTAATAATTAATAAAGTTGAAACGTACATTTATTTGGTTTGTTGTGTTGAGGCTTGATGACCGAAGACTAGACTGCGACCGATGACGGTGGACTGAAAATTGCGGGCTGGATTGCGTTAGGGATAGCAGTGAAAAGCCCACAGGGAGACCCGATAGTTATCGGGGCGACCGAGGACTTGTAGCGAATAGCCCGACCGGAGCGATCCTGCAAGGTTTTGAATACCTTGTAGGTATGAGCGTAGGGAACGCCCAAATTCTTATTTTTATAAAAAAGTATTGATTTTTTGCAACAGCTTACTTTTTTAATCGTCTTTTATAATGACTAACTTAATCCCATGTGATGTGGGTTGGAACCAAACGAAGAATTAGCATGTTTAAAGTTGACATTATTGAACAATGTAAACAAAACAACCGGAAAGCCCAATTGCAGTTATACAACCAGTACTGCGACGGGATGTATATTGTGGCCCACCGTTTTTTAAAAAATGCTAATGATGCCGAAGATGTGGTGCAGGAAGCCTTTATTAAAGCGTTTTCTAAACTGCACCAATACAAGGCTGAAGTTACTTTTGGCGCCTGGTTAAAACGCATTGTTGTTAATAAAAGCATTGATTTTTTGAAGTCTAAAAAGCAAAAACTTGTGGCATTGGACGAGGTGCACCTAAAAGTGGTTGATGCCCATAATGACGACAAATGGTTGGTAGACGATGCCATTACATTAAAGGATGTAAAATTGGCGATAAATAATTTACCGGATAAATACCAATATGTGGTGATGCTGTATTTGATTGAGGGTTACGACCATCAGGAAATATCGGAGATTTTAAATATTACCGAAGTGGCATCGCGCACCCAGTTATTTAGAGGTAAAGCAAAATTACAAGAACTGTTAACACTTAAAAAAAATGGCACGAGACATTAGAGAGTTATTTAAAGAGGATGAGGCTTTACACGTAAAAATGCCAAAAAACCATCAGGATAGATTTCTTGAAAAGCTGGATGATGCGTTTCCTAAACAGCCAAAACCAATTTTTTATTGGATGCAAATAGCAGCTGGTTTAGTCGTGTTTTTAGGGTTGGGCATTGGGGTTTATCAATACCTTCAGCCCGATGATACTACAGAAATAGCAACCACAAATACCGCTGAAATTAAAACATTGGGCGATGTATCTCCCGGGTTAAAAAAGGTTGAAGATTATTATTTGGCAAGCATCAATTTAGAGTTGTCTAAAATGAAATATACGCCAGATACCAAAGCGGTTTTTGATGGCTATTTATTGCAGTTGAATGAACTGGATAAGGAATACCAACGCTTATCGGTGGAATTAACCGAATCTGGACCCAGCGAGTTAACGGTAAATGCATTAATCGATAATTTAAAATTTCGTTTAAATCTGTTGCATCGTTTACGGTCGCAGTTAAGCGAATTACAAACTTCTGAAGATAACTTTGAAGAAGTAAAACAATCCATCTAAAAAATCAAAAAATGAACAAGACAATTATAAAAATCAAACAATTTGCTTTAGTGTTTTTAATTTCGAGTGGTTTACTGGCTCAACAAAAACTAACTAAAGTATCGCAATCCATTAAAGTAGATAAAGATGTTACCATCGATTTAAGCACAAGTTATTGCAATATTGTGTTCGACACTTGGAACAAGGGCACCGTAGAAATTGAAGCCTATATAGAAAGCGACGATTTAAGTCAAGAAGAATTGCAAGCCGCTTTAAAAGACTGGGAGGTTAATGTTTCGGGTTCGCAAGACCAGGTTTCCATTAAAACCAGAGGGCATTCATCATCCCGTTGGGCCTATAGTGGCGGTGAGGATAATGAAGCGGTGCACGCCGTATTAAAAGAGTTAAAGTTTGAATTGGCAGATATGCCCGATTTCGATTTTCATTTTGATATGTCCGATATGCCAGAATTACCAGAACTTCCGGAATTACCTAAAATGCCAAAAATGCCGGAGTTACCCGAATTGCCAGAAGGTGTTGATAAAATTCAATTTGACTATAAAGCCTATAAAAAAGACGGCGAAAAATATATGGAAGAATATACCAAAAATTTCGAGAAAAAGTTTGGTAAAGAATATGAAGAGAAAATGAAGGCATGGGGCGAGAAATTCGGAAAAGAATGGGGCGAAAAATACGCCGAACAAATGGAAGAATGGGCTGAAAAGTTTGAAGGCAAATGGGACAACGAAGCCTATGCTGAAAAAATGGAAGCTTGGGGCAAACGTTTTGCAGAACGTATGGAAGCACAAGCAGAACGTGTTGAAGCCCATAAAGAACGAACCCAAGCACAAGTAAAAGCCCATAAGCAACGGGTAGAAGCTCAAGCAAAAGCCCACGAAAAAAGGGCAAAAGCTCAAGCAATGGCTCATAAAGAACGAGTAGAAGCTCATAAAAAACACGCGAAAGAACGCAAAAAACTATCCGACGAACGTCGTGTTTTAATCGAACGTTTGGTTAACAAAAAGTCGAACTCAAAAGTTAAAAAAACCATCCGGATTAAAATGCCAAAAGGCGCTAAATTGAAAGTCAACGTTAGGCATGGCGAAATAGAATTCGCAGCAAACATCGATAATTTACACGCCGATTTGTCGCATACCAAATTTACAGCACACAGCATTAATGGGAGTTCTACTTCCATTAATGCTTCCTATTCGCCAGTTTACGTTACGCATTGGAATTTGGGAGAACTCAATTTAAAATACGTTGAACATGCCGAGTTAAACAATGTAAGGCAGTTGGTGTTAAGCGCCAATTCTTCAAATATCGAAATACAAAATCTATTGGGTAGCGCCATAATCGATGGCAGCATTGGCAACCTGAAAATCTTAAAAATCGACGATGCTTTTAACAATTTAAACCTTATTCTTCAAAACAGCGATGCCGTAATAACGCTGCCAAAAGCAGGCCATAATTTGCAGTACAAAGGCACGCGCACACGCTTTAAGCACCCCGAAAAAACTACCGATAATAACCTCTCTTCGTTTACAACCAATAACACCGAAACCAACAAAACCATTGTGGTTAATGCCAAGTACAGCAATGTGGTGATGCAGTAGGGTTTACTTCTTCTTTAATTTTTTGAATTTTTTTTTATTTTTTTGGCGTTACCCCACTTGGTCGCTGGGGCTCCCGAAGCAGGGTCGGGCTTTCCAATACAATCTTTTTGCTCGTGCCTCACAAAAAGGATTTCCATTTCAATCCCTAACGCACATTTTTGCTAGCTTATATTTTTAAACCGATAAGTCTTTTGTTTTTGGATATGATTTTGTTTTGTGTTTTAGTAGCTATATTAGTACATACATACCGAATAGAAAGTCGGAGAATTTTTTGCTGAGCAAGTTATTTAAAGGACATAGAAATGTTAACAATCCTATCGGAATTGCTAACATTCCAACACCACAGAAACTTCATTATGAGGTAATTAAAAAATAAAATATTAACTTTGAAGAACTAGGCTAGTGCTTTTCATAGGACACGGTGTTGTGCATAGTGTTTCTTTTAGTTTTAGAATATAATTGTCAAAAAAATAATAATCCCAAGAGCTAAAACAAAATTCCAAGGATTTGTAATATTATCTTTCAAGTATTTTTTATTCCATAAGTCTGTCAATTTTTTCCATTTGTTTAAAGTCAAAATTGAGATTAATGATAAAAAAATCACCTTAATAATTGTACCGATTGAATTAAAAATAAGGTAAGGAATTGCAACAAAAATTCCCTCCAGAGTTGTTGGCGTTTCCCATATAAGGTCAGCTATTGATTCCCACTTACTGTTTTTTTTTAGTCAAAGATTTTTATTCAGGTCGTTTATATTTCCTTCCAGTTTCTATTCCGCATTATTGTCAGCCGAATTATTTAAATCAGAACGAAATTTATTATTCCGATTTGTCAAAAATGTTTCTTTTATTCTCAAATTTTTAATTCGGATTTCGTTTTTCCGACATTATGCACAACGTTTTGGGTATGGTGCGTGTCCCGCATGGCATGCACTATACCTGTTGTTGTAGCCAGTTTTTATTTATTCATTCGTGAAACGTCCGATACCAATTTTCTTCGATTTTCCAATTGTCATCAGGATGTCGTTCACTAAGTTCATTGTAATGTTTAATATCTTCTGGTCGATTAGTATATACAAAATGAGTTGAAGGTGAACTAAAGAAATTCCTAAAAACCCAAAATGTAACGGTCACTTCATTCGTGCTGTCATTCTTAGAAATTCCAATGTCATTACCACCATTTGATATTACAGGAAATTCGTAAGGCAATTCACAAACCCATCCGTTCCAACTCACATTTGGCTCAAGTTCTCCGTTCTTCACTTGTTCCACTACTTCTGTCCGTTTGTTGAAGAATATGTACCAATCTGCTTTTTCAATAATCTGATTTACAGGCTGTCGAAAGAACGTTAAAAGGAACAAACTCGAAATGACTAAAACTGAAGCAATTCTCTGTCGACTTAAATTCTTTCTTTCCTTAATCAGCTTGACGATTTGTCCAATAGACCATATTAGAAGAACCAATGAAAGAATTAGCCATTCGAGTGCGACAATGAAATATGGAACCAAGTAGTAGTTTACAAGTGTAAGAACTACCCAAATGCTTACAATCCATATTAAAGATTTTCTATTCATTCGTCTCTTTTTTTAAATTGGCTATAACAATTATATATAATTAATATTAATTATACACCAATTATGGGTGTCATAGTTTATGCACATAATAATGCTGTAAACGAAATTAGATATTTTTTCTGACAAATTCAAAAGGATTTATACTATTAAAACAAAAAAAATCCCAATAGTAACTATCAGGATTTTAAAATTTTGTGTAAAGGCTGTTATTCGTTTTCTTCCTTTTTTAAAGGTGAATGATGTTCATGTACTATTCTCCAACCAGTTTTAGTTTTTACAAGTAACAAGGTCATTTGTTCGTTAACCACCACGAGATCTTCTCCAAATTTTAAGTGAAAATCTGTATGTAGCGTTACATTTGCAACGTCGCCGTAAACCGCTATTTTCATATCGTTCATATCAAACTTTAATATTTCTGATACAGAACCAAAAACATGGCGTTCGTATTTTTCGTTTGCTTCGCCGTCATTTCGGGGCTGTCCATCTTTAAATTCAGTAAACTTTGGGCTGTAAGCATGGAAAGAGATTAACTTATCAATGTTGCCATCTTGCGCACTTTTGGCAATACTGTCCATGGTTTTCTTTACCTCTTGTTTTGCTTCGGGAAAGGCATCATTTATAAGGTCAATTTTTACTTCTTCAACTTCAATTTTTTGTTCTTCCTGTTTACATCCTGTGATTAAAATTCCAAAAATTAAAATCAATGTAAATGCTAATTTTGTTTTCATAAATTTAGTTGTTTAATTAGTTGTTGATATTCAGTAAGTTACAAAAAATAAAACAGTATTATTTCTTTCATTTAAAAAATCCAAAACGATCAAGTTTATTGAAATAAAAAATCCCGATAGTAAACTATCAGGATTTTATAATTATTGGATTCCTGCTTTCGCAGGAATTTGATTAATCTTCAACTAAAACCCAATCGCCTTTGGCAATTAAAGGTTCGGCTTGTTTGTACTTTAAGGTTTTGTTTTCACCATTTAATACATGTTTGATGGTAACACGGTCGTTACGCCCAATTTTTGGTCGGTCCCGAACAATGGTTTCAACCACTTCCTGTTGGCGCTGCGTATTTCCTGCCGCTCTGTTTTGCGCAGAACGCTCGTCTAAATTAGGAATCTCGTCTTTTTGGATATTTAGTTTTTCCTGTTTACGGGCTCGCGCTTCTTGAATGGTGTCTTGTGTTTCTTGAGGCAATTCCCCTTTAAATAAGAATGAAATCACATCTTTATTCACTTGGTCAATCATCGCTTTAAACAACTCAAAGGCCTCAAATTTGTAAATTAATAAGGGGTCTTTTTGTTCGTGAACCGCCAACTGTACCGATTGTTTTAATTCGTCCATTTTACGTAAATGGGTTTTCCAAGCATCGTCGATAATGGCGAGTGTGATGTTTTTCTCAAAATCGGTAATTAATTGTTTTCCGCCAGATTCGTAGGCTTTCTCCAAATCGGTTACCACGTTTAGGCTTTTTACGCCATCGGTAAACGGCACTACAATACGTTTGAATTTATCACGCTGCGTTTCGTAAACATTTTTAATAACTGGGAAAGCAATATCGGCATTTCGAGCCATTTTTTCCTTGTAATTATCAAAAGCGGCATTGTATATTTTCGAGGTGATTTCCTGTGCCGAAAGCTTTCCGAATTCTTCTTCAGAAATAGGCGAACTCATGGAGAAATAACGAATCAATTCAAACTCGAAATTCTTATAATCGTTGGCGCCTTTATTGGTTTCGGCAATACCTTCCGAAGTATCAAAAATCATGTTGGCTAAATCTACGCGCAAGCGCTCACCAAATAACGCGTGGTGGCGACGTTTGTAAACCACTTCACGTTGGGCGTTCATAACATCATCGTATTCCAACAAGCGCTTACGAACACCAAAGTTATTTTCCTCAACTTTTTTCTGGGCACGCTCAATGGATTTTGAAATCATGGAATGCTGAATCACTTCGCCTTCTTTTAATCCCATGCGGTCCATCATTTTGGCAATACGTTCACTTCCAAATAAACGCATTAAATTATCTTCCAACGATACGTAAAATTGCGAGCTTCCCGGGTCTCCTTGACGACCGGCACGACCACGCAACTGGCGGTCTACACGACGTGAATCATGGCGCTCGGTGCCCACAATGGCTAAACCTCCGGCTGCTTTAACTTCATCGCTTAACTTAATATCGGTACCACGACCCGCCATATTGGTGGCTATGGTTACTTGTCCGGGTCGGCCTGCCTGATCTACAATTTCGGCCTCTTTTTTGTGCTGTTTTGCATTTAATACATTGTGCGATATTTTGCGAATACTCAACATTTTACCAAGTAATTCGGAAATTTCAACCGAGGTGGTTCCTATTAAAACCGGACGACCAGCCTCTGATAATTTTGTAACATCATCAATAACCGCGTTGTATTTTTCGCGTTTGGTTTTATAAACCAAATCTTCTTTATCGTCTCTGGCAATGGGGCGGTTTGTTGGTATTTCAACCACATCCAATTTATAGATTTCCCAGAATTCACCAGCTTCTGTAACCGCAGTACCCGTCATACCCGACAGTTTGCGGTACATTCTAAAGTAATTTTGAAGGGTTACCGTAGCAAAGGTTTGGGTGGCATCTTCAATTTTTACGTTTTCTTTGGCTTCAATGGCTTGGTGCAATCCGTCAGAATAACGGCGCCCATCCATAATACGACCCGTTTGCTCGTCAACAATCATTACTTTATTGTCCATCACCACGTATTGGGTGTCTTTTTCAAATAAAGCATAAGCTTTTAAAAGCTGATTTAAAGTGTGAATACGCTCCGATTTTACCCCGAATTCCTTGAATAATTCTTCTTTAAGGTTGGCTTCTTCTTCAGCCGACAAGCCTTGTTCTTCAATTTTAGCAATTTCAATACCAATTTCCGGCATGATGAAAAAGTCTGGGTTATCTTTTCCAGAAAGGTATTCAATCCCTTTATCGGTTAACTCAATTTGATTGTTTTTTTCTTCAATAACATAGTACAATTCGGCATCAACCTTTGGCATTTCGCGGTTGTTGTCCTGCATATAAAAGTTTTCGGTTTTTTGAAGCAGTTGTTTTACACCTTCTTCAGATAAAAACTTAATAAGGGCTTTGTTTTTTGGAATACCGCGATACACACGTAACAGCTGAAACCCACCTTCTTTAGTGTCGCCCGCTTTAATGAGTTTTTTAGCCTCGGCCAAAACGCCCGTTAAATATTTGCGCTGTACCGAAACAATATCGTCAACTTTTGGTTTCAATTCGTTAAACTCGTGGTGTTCACCTTGTGGAATGGGACCAGAAATAATCAATGGTGTTCGTGCATCATCCACTAAAACCGAATCCACCTCATCAACAATGGCGTAGTGGTGCGGACGCTGTACCAAATCATCTGGCGAATGTGCCATATTATCACGTAAATAATCGAAACCAAATTCGTTGTTGGTACCGTAAGTAATATCGGCGTTATAGGCTTTTATACGTGCTGCGGAGTTTGGTTGATGATAATCAATACAATCGACGCTTAACCCATGAAACTCAAAAATAGGAGCCATCCACGCGCTGTCACGTTTTGCCAAATAATCGTTTACCGTTACCAAATGCACCCCTTTTCCGGTAAGTGCGTTTAAGTACACCGGCAATGTTGCTACCAAGGTTTTACCTTCACCGGTTTGCATTTCGGCAATTTTACCTTGGTGCAGTGCCACACCACCAATTAGCTGCACATCGTAGTGCACCATATCCCAAGTAATGGGTTTTCCGGCGGCATCCCAAGAATTTGCCCAAATGGCATGATCGCCATCAAGCGTTACATAGGTTTTATCGCCCGATAAACTTCTGTCGAACTCATTGGCATTTACTGTAATGCTTGTGTTGTTCATAAAGCGTTTTGCGGTTTCTTTAACCACGGCAAAAGCTTCGGGTAAAATATCGTTTAAGGTGTTTTCAACAGCTTCGTAAGATTCGTCTTCAATTTTATCAACCTCTTGGTAAATATCTTCGCGTCTATCAATATCTTCGGTAGCTTCGGCTTCTTTTAAAAGGGCTTCTTTTTTATCGTTAAAAGGTTTGCGCGTTTCGGCAATAATCCCTTTAAATTCGGCTGTTTTAGCTCTTAGTTCGTCGTGCGATAAGGCTTCCAGAGCCGCTTCAAAAGTTTTAACTTTTTCAACGATGGGCATTAAAGCCTTTACATCTTGTTTGGATTTATCGCCAACAAACATTTTTAGTACAGAATCTAAAAAACTCATGG
Organism: Hwangdonia lutea; assembly: GCF_032814565.1. Classification (GTDB taxonomy): domain Bacteria; phylum Bacteroidota; class Bacteroidia; order Flavobacteriales; family Flavobacteriaceae; genus Hwangdonia; species Hwangdonia lutea. The sequence continues at coordinate 396,730 of NZ_CP136521.1, read as the reverse complement.
GTGTATGTTTTATGTTTACGCTTAGGCAGTGCTAAGTGCAATTAGTTATATGTATTTTGGTTGATGCTTTTTTAAAAGCACTCAAAGATACATTATGTTATTATTTTATTAAGATTAAGAATAAAAAAAAAGCCTCAAATCGAGACTTTTTAACTTATCTTTATGCTTTATTAATATTCATCTTCATTCCAAAGATAATCCTCATCCGTTGGATAATCAGACCAGATTTCTTCAATCGAATCATACGAGTCACCTTCGTCCTCAATCGACTGTAAATTTTCAACAACTTCCAGCGGTGCGCCAGTTCTAATTGCGTAATCTATCAATTCATCTTTGGTTGCTGGCCAAGGTGCATCACTTAAATACGATGCCAATTCTAAAGTCCAATACATGTTTTATGCGTTTAATTTTTTGCAAAAATAAATTTTTAGTTTAAACATGCAAGGAAAAAATGATTTATTTCATTATTATTTTTAAGAACGTTTCCCGTCTGCATTTTAAACAGGTAAAATTTACCAATGCGGTGTTAATAAAATAAGCAAATTTCAAGAAGTTTTTGGGCGTTACCCAATCCCGATAGCTATCGGGAGGGTCGGGCTTTACGCTGCAAGTCCGCGCTCCCAAAAAAGGTCGCTGTGGGCTTTACGCTGCAATCCCTAACGCGGGCTAGTTTGCAGTCATCAGTATTCAGTAAGCAGTTAAATCTTAATTTACTAACTATTGTACTTCCAACTTCGGCCTTCCGTCTTCAAACTCCGTGCTTCACGTTTTCTCAGGAATCCATTTCACTTCATTTGCTTGCAAGTCAAACGACAACTTTCGTGCCAACACAAACAAATAGTCAGATAGCCGGTTTAAGTATGTTAAGGCATTGGCCTCAAAAGGTTCCAAATCGTTAAGTGCCGAGGCCAAACGTTCGGCCCTACGGCACACACAGCGTGCAATATGACAGAATGACACGGTTTGATGTCCGCCCGGAAGCACAAAATGCGTCATTGGTGGTAATGCTTCGTTCATCGTGTCCATTTCCTGTTCTAAACGCTCAATATTTTCAGTAGAAATTTTTTCGATATTCAAGCGTTCTTTACCGCTTTTTAAAATGGCCTTTTCGGGGTCGGTGGCCAAAATAGCGCCAATGGTAAATAATCTGTCTTGTACGTGCATTAATACTTCTTTGTAATGCTCATTTATATCTTGATCGCGAATTAAGCCTAAATGCGAGTTGAGTTCATCAATCGTTCCGTAGCTTTCAATCCGAATATGGTGTTTGGGTACGCGCGTACCGCCAAATAATGCCGTGGTACCTTTGTCGCCTGTTTTGGTGTAAATCTTCATACTTGCAAGTTCAAAATTTAAAATTGAAAATTCAAGGTTTTTTGCCACGAATTCACGAATGTTTTTGTTTTGTCATTCCTGCGTAGGCAGGAATCTACTTTGGAGTTTAAATCATTTTTTTAATTACAACAATTCATTTATAAAAATACACAATAAATAAATGAAAAGTTTGATTGTGGATTCCTGCCTTCGCAGGAATGACAGTCAAACGACTTATCAACTCAACATCTAAACTCTTATTACAAAATGTTCTTTAACCTGTTCTTTCCTAAAAAAAACAAAACCCCAGAAAAAGGTGTCAATCGTTACGGTTACTTTGGGGTGGTGTTTTATGGTTTCCCAAGCTTCGGTCATGGATTTACTCCAATAAATATCATCAAAAATAAAAACAGAATCGTTGTGTGCGGTTTCAATTAAAGTTTCAAAATACTGTAAAGTCGCTTCTTTTTGGTGGTTGCCATCAAAGAAAATGAGGTCAAAGGTTTTGGATTTTAGATTTTTTATAGCATTATCAAAATTATCGTTTATAAAATTGATATTTCGACTATGCTCTTTCAGTATGTGTTTTTCAAAATTCTTTATAGTAAACTCAGAAATATTCGGGCAACCTTCAATAGTTGTAATGTTTGCTTTCGGTTTTGCTAAGTGCATCGCTTGTGTGGCAATGCCTAATGAGGTGCCGAGTTCTAAAATATTATCAAATTCAAAATAACGTACCAATCGGTGTAAAAGTTTAGCTCTTTTATAGGTGGTGCCCGCGTTTTTAGCCATGTCGGAAACATGTCTTTTTGTATGTTTTAAAATTTGAGAACCAGCTCCTAAATCGGTTACTTTAATGTTGGTTTTGTTTTTAAGAAGTTCTTTTTTGTAGTTTAAAATGTGCTTATAAGCTGGGTAATTGGTGCTATCGTAAAAACATTTTGTCACCAAATTATACACAAAAGGCGAGTGCACACCGTGTTGATTGGTGGATTTTAAAAGGAATTTTATGTATTGTTTTATTTGGTAAAGCATTTTATTTTTCAATAAAAAATAACACCGAGTTTCGCAAAGGCAGCGCAGAGATGCACTGAGAAAAACTTTGTGAAACTCTGTGTAATCCTCTGTGAGTCTCCGTGAAATAAAAATTCTAATCTTCTAATTTAGAAGATAACTCAAACCAACGTTCCTCTTTGGCTTCAATAGCGTCAATTAATTTTTGAAGCTCGCCCGACAGTTTATTAATATCATCTTGCGATAAATCCGGATTATTGAATTTGTTTTCCAATTCCTTTTTATCAAAAGCCAATGCATTTAGTTTGCTTTCAATGTTCCGCAGTTCTTTTTCTTCGTTAAATGATAGTTTTGAAGCTTCGTTTTGTTTCCAAGCGGTATTGTCTTTTTTAACTTCGGTGGTTTCAGAAATTACGGGTTGGCTATCTTCATAAACACGATAATCGGTATAATTTCCAGGAAAATCGTCAATAACGCCATCGCCCTGAAAAACAAAAAGGTGATCGACCACTTTATCCATAAAATACCTATCGTGCGATACCACAATAATGCAACCGGGAAAATCCAAAAGAAAACTTTCAAGCACATTTAAGGTTACAATATCCAAATCGTTGGTAGGCTCATCGAGGATTAAAAAATTAGGATTCTGAATTAAAACCGTACATAAATAGAGGCGTTTGCGTTCGCCACCACTTAGTTTTTCAACAAAATCGTATTGCTTCTTTCGGCTGAATAAAAAGCGTTCCAACAGTTGTTGTGCGCTAATTTGTCGTCCTTTTTTTAACGGAATATAATCTCCAAATTCGCGAATCACATCAATAACCTTTTGTTCGGGTTTAATGGTAATACCGTCTTGTGTATAATACCCGAATTTTACGGTATCACCTTTAACAACCTTACCCGAATCGGGTTGAGCCGTTTGGGTTAAAATATTTAAAAACGTGGTTTTTCCGGTGCCGTTTTTACCAATAATACCAACGCGTTCGCCTTTTTTAAAGGTGTATTCAAATTTATCGAGTATAACTTTATCCTTATAGGCTTTTGATACGTTATGGAATTCCAGAATTTTGCTGCCCAAGCGCTCCATATTCAATTCCAGTTGTACTTCATGATTGTTTCTGCGTTGGTGTGCGCGGTGTTTTATATCGGCAAAATCATCAATTCGGGACTTCGATTTTGTTGTTCTCGCTTTGGGCTGTCGGCGCATCCACGCTAGTTCTTTTTTAAAAAGTTGTTTGGCTTTTCCGGTTTCAACCGCTTCGCGCTCAATTCTGGCATCGCGTTTTTCCAAATAATAGGAGTAGTTGCCTTTGTAGCTGTAAAGTTGGCCTTCGTCCAATTCTATAATTTCGTTACATACACGTTCTAAAAAATAACGATCATGCGTTACCATAAAAAGGGTTAGGTTTTCTTTGGCAAAAAAGTCTTCAAGCCACTCAATCATCTCTAAATCCAAATGGTTGGTGGGCTCATCTAAAATCAATAAATCGGGTTTATTAATTAAAGCATTCGCCAAAGCTAAACGCTTTTTTTGTCCCCCGGAAAGGGTACGCACTTTTTGACTTAAATCTTCAAGTTTTAATTTAAAAAGGATTTGCTTGTAAAGGGTTTCAAAATCCCAGGCTTGGTGCCGTTCCATGGCATCAAATGCGGATTGATAGGCTTCGGTATCATCTGGATTTAAAAGTGCTTTTTCGTAATTCGATATCACTTTTAAAATGGGATTTTCGCTCGCAAGAATAGTTTCTTCAACAGTTAAAGTGTTATCAAATTTTGGGTTTTGCGAGAGAAATGAAACCTTAATGTCCTTTCTGTAAATAATGTTGCCAGAATCGGCTTGGTCATCGCCCGAAAGGATATTTAAAATGGAGGTTTTTCCCGTACCATTTTTAGCAACAAAAGCTATTTTTTGGTCTTTGTGGATACTAAAAGAAAGGTTTTTAAAAAGCGTTACCTCGCCGTAAGATTTCGATATGTTTTCTACTGTTAAATAATTCAATGGGAAAATTTTTCTGCAAATAACGGTTAAAAAACCAAAAATACTCATATATGTTTTATTGTTCAACACGAAAAGTTATATTTGTTGGATATCAACGTGCCTCAGTATGACGAGATTTTTTTTAATAGCCTTACTAACCATTGCTTCTGTATCAGTGTCTTGCGTTCCGTACAAGGACACGCTTTACCTTCAAAATAAAAATTCGGCAACCGATTCAACCCAAATTATTGTTGAAAAACAAAAGCCATACCGCGTGCAAATCAACGATATTTTAAATATTAGAATTAAGGCGGCAAAGCAAGAAACCGTTCAGATTTTCAACCCCATTGGAGAGGGCGATTTGAATGCCAGTAGCGAAGAGCGAGCTTATTTTGATGGGTTTACGGTTGATTTACACGGTAATATTTTGATGCCTAAATTGGGTAAAATAAATGTGTTGGGTTTTACTACGGATGAAATAAAGCAAATTATTGAAAACAAATTATTGGAAACCGAATATAAAGCCGCCAACGATATTTTTGTAACCGTAAAACTAACCGGATTACAATACACCGTTACAGGTGAAGTAGGTAGTACGGGCACCAAAACGATTTTTAAGGAACGTGTTAATATTTTTGAAGCACTGGCGAATTCTGGCGATATACCGGATACGGGCGATAAAAAAGATGTGCTGATTATTAGGCAATTTCCGCAAGGACAGAAAATATTCCATCTGGATTTAACCGATGCCAATGTGATGAATTCGCCTTACTATTATATCCAGCCCAATGACATGATTTATGTGAAACCCCTAAAACAAAAATCTTGGGGAACGGGCACCAATGCCATTCAAAATATAGGGGCTATTGCTACCGTTTTATCATTAATTACAACAACTATTTTACTGTTAGATAGGATATAACCATGGCTTACGACGATATAGAAGATATAGATTATAACGAGCAAAAAAGTCTTAATTTCGACTTAAGAGGCTTCCTTTTTAAGTTGTTGAAATTCTGGAAATTATTTGTATTAGCTATTGCCATAGGCTTGTTTGTAGCGTATTCTGTTAATGATAGAAAACAGAATATTTATAGGCTGAGTTCTTTAATATCGTTGGAGAACGACCAAAATCCGTTTTTTACCGCAAACACCAGTATTTCATTCAATTGGGGCGGTGTTTCAGGTAAAGTGGGCAAAACCATTATAGCATTAAAAACCCGAAACCATAACGAGCTTGTTGTCGATTCATTACAATTTTACATTCAATATTTAAAAGAAGGGAAATACCGAAAAGAAGATATTTACAAAAAAGCACCGTTTTATATTGACATAGACAAAAATAAAGGGCAATTACTCGGGAAACCCATAGGCATAAAATTTCTTAGCAATACGCAATACGAGCTTTTTGTGAATTTTGAAAATGACAGGGCTACAACTCAAAAATATAGCGATAAATCGGTGCAAAGTGCTGCCGTACAAAAAGGCAAGTTTTCCAAAGTTTTTGAAGTTGGAGAACTTGTAGATTTGGCATTTGCAAAGTTTACTTTAAACTTAAAAGACGACGTATCTATTGTACCAGACTCAGAATATTTTATACAGTTTTTAAATTTTGATGGGGTAGTAAACGGTTACAAAGGAAAGCTTTCCGTAACACCTTATAGCAAAACATCTTCTTCCATTTTAACATTGGCATTAGCAGGACATAACAAGCATAAAATTGTTGATTATTTGAATGCCACAACAGCCATTTTAAGTGCCACGGATTTAGAGCGGAAAAACCAATATGCCACAAACACCATTAAATTTATAGATAGTAGTTTAAGTATTGTTAACACAGAATTAAAGGCTATTACGGACACGATGAATGCTTTTAGAAAGCAAACCAAAATGTTTAATGTAGATGAAGAGCTTTTACAAATTTCTGAAAAAATAAGTGAACTGGAAGCTCGCGAGGAAGAAAACCAATCTAAATTACAGTATTTGGATATTCTGTCAGATTATTTAAAAACCAAAACCGATTACACTAAAATTGCCGCGCCCACTTCTGTTGGGATTGAGGAAATGAACATTGCGAATAGCGTGAGTAAAATCACGGCATTAGCCATACAACGCCAGGAATTGGAACAATTGGTGCAAGAAGGGTCTTCATCCTTACAAGAATTGGACGGAAGCATTGATGCCGAAAAAAACGTATTGTTGGAAACCATTGCTTCAACAAAAAAAACAATAAATATTCAGTTAAACCGTGTAAGGCGAACAAAAGCAAATTTAGAAAACAGATTAAATGATTTGCCCGAAGACCAACAGCAGTATTTAAAAATACAGCGTAACTTAAATATAAGTCAGGAAGCCTATAATGTGTATATGGCCAAACGAAGCGAAGCTGCTATCGTTAAGGCTGCTAATATTTCGGATATTTCAATAATTGAAGCTGCCAAGGATACAGGAGGTGGTTTGATAGGCCCCAATAAGAGCCTGAATTATATGATGGCCTTATTAGTTGGTTTCTTTGGGCCTTTTGCACTTGTTTTTATATTGTTTTTGTTGGATAATACGATTCATGGTGCCGATGAAGTAAAACGTCTTTCAAAAATACCTATACTTGGTTTGGTGGGCAAATTCGAGCACGATAACAGCTTAGTGGTTCATGAAAAACCAAAATCGGCGGTAGCTGAATCCTTTAGAGCCATTCGTTCGAGCTTACAGTTTTTCTATAAAAAAACCGATAAAAAGGGCGGGCGTACCATTATGCTAACCTCTTCGGTGAGTGGCGAAGGCAAAACATTTTGTTCTATTAATATTGCCAGTGCCTATGCCTTATCGGGTAAAAAAACGATTCTTTTGGGATTGGATTTAAGAAAGCCTAAAATTTTTGGTGATTTTAATATGGATAATAATTCCGGAATTGTCAACTATTTTATAGGAGATAAAAATTTGGAAGAAGTCACGTTTAAAAGCCATATTGAGAATCTGGATGTGATTACTTCGGGGCCCATTCCGCCAAATCCATCAGAATTATTAATGAGCAATGCCATGAGCGAGCTTATTGAAGAATTAAGAAAAACTTACGATATGATTGTGCTCGATTCACCACCATTAGGATTGGTTACCGATGCTTTGGAATTATCGCAATTTGCAGATGCAACATTGTTTGTAGTTAGATTGAATTACACTAAAAAAGGTATGCTAGAGCTTGTAAATGCGAAGCATAAAACAGGAGAATTGAAAAATGTAAGTTATGTGTTGAATTTCTATAAACATAATAAAGGCCATGGATACGGTTACGGTTATGGCTACGGTTATAGCTATGGTTACGGTGCTTATGGCAACGCATATCATGAAAACGGTAAAAAAGAAACTTTAGTTGATAAAGTTAAAAGTTGGTTTAAAATACGTTAGAAAGCAATTCAACCATAAGAAAAACTAAAAAATTAAAAATTGAATACTACCAAAGACGATAATTGGTTATATACAATATCTTCAAAACACAAATTAATAGATCTTAACTTCAAGGAAATTTGGAGATATCGCGATTTGTTATTGTTGTTTGTTAAAAGAGATATTGTAACAGTATATAAGCAAACCATCTTAGGACCCTTATGGTATGTTATTCAACCCTTGTTTACCTCAGTCATATTTACGCTTATTTTTAATAATCTAGGTCAGATTCAAACAGGAAGTGTCCCACCGTTTTTATTCAATTTAGCAGGCATTACGGCATGGAATTATTTTAAACTGTGCTTAACAGGTACTTCAAATACCTTTTCTTCAAATGCTGGAATTTTTGGTAAGGTATATTTTCCTCGGGTTATAGTACCGTTGTCAGTTGTAATTTCCAATTTATTGAAGTTTGGAATACAATTATGCATTTTTTTTTGTTTCTATGCTTATTATGCCTTTCAAGGTAGTTTGGTAAGTATTAATAGTGAAATAATACTTTTCCCAATTTATGTTTTAATGATGGCCTTATTAGGCTTAGGTTTAGGAATGATAATTTCTTCTTTCACAACCAAATATAAAGATTTAACAGTATTGGTCGGTTTTGGAGTACAGTTATTAATGTATGTTTCTGCAGTGCCTTATCCAGTATCTGAAGCCAAATTAAAATTTCCTGATTGGGTCGTTCCTTTTGTAGAATATAATCCTTTAACTCAAATTATTGAAGGATTTCGATATATATTGTTAAATACAGGAAGCTTCAGTTTGACAGGTTTTTTATATACTTTGATTATTAGTTTTATCGTTTTCATATTTGGATTGATTATTTTTAATAAAACGGAAAAAAGCTTTATAGATACGGTTTAATGATGAGTGATATTATATTAAAAGCTGAAAATATAAGCAAACAATACCGATTGGGTTTAGTTGGTACAGGAACCATTAGTCACGATTTAAACCGTTGGTGGCACAAGGTACGTGGAAAAGATGATCCCTTTTTAAAAATTGGCGAAACTAATGATAGGAGTATAAAAGGTGAAAGTGACTATGTTTGGGCTTTAAAGGATATTAATTTTGAGGTCAAACAAGGCGAAGTACTTGGTATTATTGGAAAAAATGGTGCAGGAAAGTCCACGCTGTTAAAAATATTGTCTAGAGTTACAAGTCCAACCACTGGAGAGATTAAGACTAAAGGACGCATCGCCTCATTATTAGAAGTAGGTACTGGTTTTCACCCAGAAATGACTGGACGAGAAAACATTTATCTAAATGGTGCTATATTAGGAATGACTAAGGCAGAAATTCGTTCTAAAATTGATGAAATTATAGATTTTTCTGGATGTCAACGTTATATTGATACACCTGTAAAAAGATATTCCAGTGGTATGACGGTGCGCTTAGCATTTGCCGTAGCGGCTTTTTTAGAACCTGATATTTTGGTAATAGATGAGGTTTTGGCAGTTGGAGACGCAGAATTCCAGAAAAAGGCTATTGGTAAAATGCAAGATATTAGCAAAGGAGAGGGACGAACTGTGTTGTTTGTAAGTCATGATATGAATGCAATATCGCTATTAACGGATCGTGTTATAGTACTAAATAATGGAAGTATCTTTTATACAGGAAACACAAAATTAGCAATTAAAGAATATTTAAAAGGTACAAGCGATGAATTTGAATATTGTAATAAAAATATAATCATTACGCCAATAATTACATTTATTAAAGTACATACAAGTTTACCTGGTAATACTCATGAGTTTGGTAAAGCATTAAAAATTAACTTTAAAATTAACTTACCAGAGAAATTAGAAAATCTAGCTTTATCATTTCAAATTATAGATGAACTTCAAATACCTATTACTCATTTGTGGCAAATAGATTCTGAAGAAAATATAGTAAGAGATAAAGGCGATTATTTATTTAGTTGCTTACTAAGCAAATCAAGGCTCTACGTGGGGAATTATTCTTTAAGAGTTTATCTTTCTAATTCAAAAACTAAAGAAAAATACGATTATATAGATTCCACATGTAATTTCAAAATTGAAATGGTTGAGAATAATCGAAATGATTATTCATGGGAACGTGGAACTTGTAAATATATTGAGGATTCAGAATGGACAGCAAAAAAAATTTAATATTAATGCTCAAATCGAAAATAAAAAATATTTTTAGAAAACCACAGAGTTCAAAAACAGAAATTAATCCCAACAAAGAACTTGATTATTCTGATTTTGAAAATAAAATAGTTGATATTACTGCTGAGTTTACAATGACGAGTTCAGAGCGTATAGTGTCTCTTATTAGAGCTTTAAATTACGTAGTGAATAACAATATTAATGGAGCTATAGTTGAATGTGGAGTTTGGAAAGGTGGAAGTATCATGGCTGTTCTTCACACCATGAATAACTTAAAGAATATTAGAGATATATATTTGTATGATACGTTTGAGGGTATGACTGAGCCAAAAGATATCGATTTATCAGTTAAAGGAGATTCAGCTAAAGAGATTTATCAAGATAGTAATGGTAATTGGTGCTTTTCATCGTTGGAGGAAGTTAAAAAGAATGTTTTTTCAATTAATTACCCAATAGAAAAACTTCATTTTATAAAAGGAAAAGTTGAGGAGACTATTCCTGATTCCAATACTCCGGATAAAATTGCTGTACTCAGATTGGATACTGATTGGTATGAATCTACAAAACATGAGATGATTCATTTGTTTCCTAATATTGTTAAGGGAGGTATTATTATTATTGATGATTATGGACACTGGTCGGGATGTAAGAAAGCTGTTGATGAGTATTTGAAAGAAAATAATATAAAACTTTTTTTAAGTCGAGTGGATTATACTTGTCGTATAGGAGTAAAGATGTAGAATATGAATTTAATTGTACCATTAAGTCCTTTAACAAATAGCAGTAATGTTATAAAGCATTGCAGTTTTTCAGTTACTCGCATTTGTAACGATTATTCCAAAATGGGTATTAATGTTGAAAGATTTTTTAAATCAGATTTGGTTGATCTTTATGAGTGCGTAGATTCGGGATATCGTTTTTATTACCCTTTTTCCTGTATAGGAGATGCAGCGTTTTATGTAGATTTGTCATTAAACAGAACGAATTATTATTCTGTGCGTTGGGAGCATGGGGTTGCTCTGAAATATTTGAAATCTAACGATTCAGTTTTAGAAATAGGTTCCGGTTTTGGTGCATTTTTAAACCGTATTAAATTAGAGAATATTAAAGGCAAAGGATTGGAGTTAAACCCATTCGCGGTTAAACAGTGTATACAAAATGGATTGAATGTTAAGGAAAGATTAATTAACGATGAAGTTTCAATAAATGCAAATTCATATTCCATAGTCTGTTGTTTTCAAGTTTTAGAACATATTACTGATGTAAATAGCTTTATCGCATCATCAATAAAACTATTAAAAGAAAATGGTAAATTAATTATTGGAGTACCAAATAATAACCCATACTTGTTTGTTAATGATAAATACCACACATTAAATTTGCCTCCACATCATGCAGGATTATGGAATAAGAAAGCATTAAAATACTTAGAACAAATTTTTCCTATAATGTTAGTTTCTCTAGAGTTTGAGCCATTGAATGTTGCTTATACGGATTTTTTGAATGTTCAATTAAAAAACGCTAATTTTTTAACTAGATTCGTAATACGAATTAGTCATCAAGTAATGCCTAATATATTAAAAAAGATTCTTTGTAAATATGTTAAAGGCCGAAATATTCTTGCAGTATTTGAAAAAGTAGAATAATGAAATATTTCACAGACATACCATTTTCGAATGAAAATATTGACCGTTACATTATTAGAAAGGCTATTTTATCTGCACTAAATTCTAGTCTTTCAAATTTTAAAGGGAATCTTTTGGACATAGGTTGTGGAAAAATGCCATATAAAAAGTACATTCTAGAAAACTCAAAAGTTAAAAATTATGTTGGATTGGATATAGAAAATGCGCTAACGTATGATATGGCTATAAAACCCGATATCACATGGAATGGAACACGTATGCCCTTTGAAAATGATAGTTTTAATTGTGCTTTTGGAACAGAGGTTTTAGAGCATTGCCCTGAACCAGAAATAGTACTAAAAGAAGTGTTTAGAATATTAAAGCCAGAGGGAATATTCTTTTTTACTGTTCCTTTTTTGTGGAATTTACATGAGGTGCCTAATGATGAGTACCGTTATACCCCATTTTCACTAGAGCGTCATTTAAAAAATTCAGGTTTTTCAAATATCGAAATAAAAGCTACAGGAGGATGGCATGCCTCAATGGCTCAAATGCTTGGCTTATGGGTTCGACGAAGTGCTATGTCTTCTCGCAAAAGAAAGGTTTTTTCTATAATACTCAAGCCTGTAATGAAGTATCTTATAAAAAAAGACAACCTAGAGGCAGTTAGGTTCAAAGAAGGACAAATGATAACAGGTTTATATGGTATAGCTAAAAAATGAGTTCAAAAAAAATCAATATAGCCCTATTTTCCCCAAGTAAAAATCCGTACTCTGAAACTTTTATTCATGCACATAAAAAATATTTAAATGGTAATATTTTTTATTATTACGGTACTGGTTATGGGCTCCGTTTAGAACATGAGCAAAATAAAATGCCTTTCCATAAAAGGTTTATACTTAAGATTTATACAAAATTAACAAGTAAGTCTTCAACTTATATCTGGAAACAGAAGTTATTATATAGTTTGAAAACTAATAGGGTAGATGTTGTTTTAGTAGAATATGGCACTCATGCGCATTCTTTAAGAAAAATTCTTAAAGAGTCTTGTTTGCCTATTGTAGTTCATTTTCATGGGTATGATGCTAGTATTAATACTATAGTTGAAGATTGTGGGAAATATAAAGAAGTTTTTCAATTATCTAAAAAAGTGATTGTAGTATCCAAAAAAATGGAGGAGATGTTATTAGAACTTGGTTGCCCTCAAAATAAGCTCGTATATAATGTTTATGGACCTCAGCCAGAGTTTTTAGAAATAGAATCTAGGTTTTCAAAAAAACAATTAATAGCAATAGGAAGATTTACAGATAAAAAGGCACCTTACTATACACTATTAGCCTTTAAAGGGGTTGTTTCAAAGCACCCAGACGCACTATTGTTGTTTGCAGGTGATGGTGTGTTATATAATAGTGTTTCAAATCTTATAAGATATTATGATTTAGAGAATAACGTAAAGCTTTTGGGAATAATTAGTCCAGAAGAATATAGAGCTATACTTAAAGATTCTAGAGCTTTTGTACAGCATTCAATTACTGCTGCTAATGGTGATATGGAAGGAACACCTTTAGCAGTTTTAGAAGCAAGTGCAGCAGGTTTGCCAGTTATTTCAACATATCATGCTGGAATTCCTGATGTTGTTGAGCACAAAACTACAGGACTACTTAGTGAAGAACACGATATAGAAACTATGAGTATGCATATGTTGCAAGTTTTAGATGATTTAAATTTCGCAAAAAAACTTGGGAAGTCAGGAAAGTTAAATATTATGGAAAATTTTAGTTTAGATAGGCATATTAATAACTTGCAAAATATTTTAGAAAAAGTTGTTTAATATTTATTGAATTTTCGTAAATCAAATTATATAAACCAACCATATTGTTCAATTAAAAAAGAATCATGTTATTTTCTATTCTTATAGCAAATTACAATAATGGTCATTTTTTTAATGATTGTTATCAAAGTATAGTAAATCAAACATATCAAAATTTTGAAGTCATTTTGGTTGATGATGGTTCAACTGATGATTCTGTAAGTATTATTGAGCAATTAATTAGTAATGATAAACGTTTTAAGTTATTTCAAAATCAAGAAAATAGAGGCTGTGGGTATACAAAAAGAAAATGTGCACAATTAGCACATGGTGAAATACTTGGTTTTCTAGATCCAGATGATACTATTGAGCCAAATGCTTTAGAGGTAATGATTTCGGCTCATAAGGAATTTCAGAACGCATCTATAATTACCTCAAAGTTTGATCTTGTTGATTTACAACTTAATATTATTAAAAAAGGAAGCATTGGAAGTAAAATCTCTGATGGAAAATCGTATCTAACTTATGGAAAGGGAGCTTTTACAGCTTTTGCATCTTTTAAAAATTCTGCTTACAAAAAAACCGAAGAAATAGATCCTTTAATGAAAAGAGCTGTAGACCAGGATTTATACTATAAAATTGAAGAACAAGGAGCGCATCGATTTATAAATGAATCTTTGTATTTATATAGAATAAATGAAAATAGTATTTCCAATAATAATAATACTTATAAAGCTGAATACTGGCATTTTTACGCAATTAATAAAGCCTATCGGCGTAGAAAGAAACAGAAATTAGAAATTGATAATTTCTCAAAAAAGTACATGAGTAAATATCGTTCTAATTATTATTTAAGTCGATTCGAGAAATTAAAATTTTCTAAAAAACATCATGCAAAGTTTTATTTTTTAGGAAAATCTTTTTTTGCGAATCCATTTCATAAATTTGAAATTAAATTTAAAAGTTTACTATTACTAATAGTTGGTAGAATATAGCTTGTAGTATGTCAAATTATTTAATATCTGTTATAGTACCTTGTTACAATCAAGCAAAATATCTTGATGAGGCGTTGCAATCTGTGTTAAATCAATCATTCACTGATTGGGAATGCATTATAGTTAATGATGGAAGTACAGATACTACTGAGGTTGTTTCAAATGAATGGATTAAAAAGGATTCAAGATTTAAATATATTTTTCAGGATAATAGAGGCTTAAGTAGTGCTAGAAACTTAGGTGTTAAAAAAGCTGAAAGTGAGTTTATCTTACCTCTAGATGCCGATGATAAAATTGGAGAAAATTATCTTGAGTTGGCATATCAAGCATTTCAAGAGAATAAGGAAATAAAAGTAGTTTATTGCGAAGCAAAAAAGTTTGGGGATTCTGTTGAATTATGGAAGCTCCCGGAGTTTTCATTGGATAACCTCAGTCGAACAAACGTAATTTTTTGTTCAGCTCTATTTAGAAAAATAGATTGGGAAACAGTAGGAGGTTTTGATGTTAATATGATTCATGGATGGGAAGATTGGGAGTTTTGGATTTCATTGTTAAAAAATGGAGGGTTAGTAAAAAAAATTGAATCTGTTCAGTTTTATTATAGAGTTAAAGAGGTTTCAATGCTTAAAGCAATGGATGCTCAAAAAACAAAAGAGACGGAAGAATATTTGAGCGTAAAACACACCGATTTTTTTGTTAAACAATTAGGCTCTTTTAATGCTTTACTGAGAGAAACAGAAAGAGTAAAGAAGAATTATGATGAAAAATTAAAAAGTGAAAAATTTGTAATTAATATGTTTTTAAAAAAGTTTTTTGGTTTTACAATTTTTAAAAGTAATAAGTGAATTAAGCCTACTAGATGAGCAAACCTGAAATTAAATTTTTAGCCTACTATCTCCCACAGTTTCACCCTATTCCTGAGAATGACAAGTGGTGGGGAAAAGGTTTCACCGAGTGGACAAACGTAAAAAAAGCAAAACCATTATTTAAAAATCATTATCAACCAATAACACCTGGAGAATTAGGATATTATGATTTATTAAAACAACCCAAGATTCAAGAGAAACAATCAGAATTAGCACTAGCAAATGGTGTTGATGGTTTTATTTATTATCAATATTGGTTTGGTAATGGTAAAATGCTTTTAGAAAAACCCGCAGAAAAAATGCTGGAAAACAAAAGTATTGATATTCCCTTCTGCTTTTGTTGGGCTAACGAAACTTGGAAAGGTATTTGGCATGGTTTAGATAATCCTGAGGTGTTGATAGAACAAACCTATAATGGCGAAAAGGATTATGAGGCATATTTTAATTATTTATTGCCATTTTTTAAAGATTCTAGGTATATAGTTTTAGATAATAAGCCCATGTTTCATGTTTATAAACTAAACGATATTCCAGATTTAGATGTATTTATTAAAGTGTTTAATAGTTTAGCAATTAAGGCTGGTTTTAATGGCATTTACTTAGTGTCTACTGCAACAAGCGATAATGATTTAAAGCTGAATAATAAAAATGTAGATGGTCAAGTTGGTTTAGATGTGTTTTTTAAAATGAGATATAAGGAACCATCATTTTTTCCTAGTAAAAGCTTTTTCGGTAAAGTTGAATCTAAATTGAAAAGTTTACTTTGGCCATCACGTAGTATAGGTGAACGAAAAAAACCACTTATTTTTGATTATGCTAAAGGTGTTTCAAATTTCAATGTGAAGTTTCTCAACAAAAAATATATACCTTGTGTATTTCCAAATTGGGATAATTCAGCTAGGAGCGGAAAAAAATCATTGGTATTTAAAAATGCAACACCTTCTGCTTGGAAAACACACCTTGAAGCTGCTGTAAAGGAATTGCAAAACAATCCAGAAAACCCTCAATTTGTAGTTGTTAAATCATGGAATGAATGGGCAGAAGGAAATTATTTAGAACCTGATAAAACGTTTGGTTTGCGATGGTTAAATGTGATAAAAGAGGTTAAAGAAAAATTAAAAAACTAATTGAAAATTAACGATTTAATATCAATAGTTATTCCTTGTTACAATGATGCAAAATTCATTGACCAGGCTATTGACTCTGCTTTAAGTCAAACACACTCAAATAAAGAAATAATTGTTGTAGATGATGGTTCTAACCAGAAAACAAAAGATATTTTAAAAGGATTAGAATCTAAAATAGACATATTAATTACACAAGAAAATCAAGGTCAAAGTACAGCAAGAAATGAAGGTATTAAAGCAGCTCATGGTGAGTATATCCTAATTTTAGATAGTGATGATTTCTTTGAAACAATGTTTAGTGAAAAGGCTGTTAATGTTTTTTTAGAAAAAAATGATATAAAATTGGTTACATGTTATGCAAATTTACTTTTTGAAAATGAAACAAGTTCATTATATAAACCAAATGGTGGAAAACTTGAAGATTTTTTGTTTGTAAATCAAGCTTTAGGCACATCAATGTTTAGAAAAAAGGATTGGGAACTATGTGGCGGTTATGATGAGAGTATGAGAGAGGGATTTGAAGATTGGGAATTTTTTATAAGGTTGCTTGCGAGAGGAGGAGTTGCTTATGTAATTAAAGAACCATTATATAATTATAGAAAACGTTCTGATTCTACCACAACTAAAGCTAATAGTAAAAAGTATAGATTATTAAAGCATATTTATATTAAAAACAAAGATTTATATATTGATAAATTTGAAACAACTATACATCATTTAATTAAACGAATTGAAAGAGAGGAAAAAGAGAAAATAAAAAATACAGAACGGTTAGAGTTTAAAATAGGTAAAGCAGTTTTGATGCCATTAAGATGGGTGAAATCACTCTTAAGATGAAAGTTGCACCAAAAATTTCCATAATCATGGCCACCTACAATAGAGCCCATTTTATTGTAGAAACCTTACAATCTATTCAAAAGCAAACATATACCCATTGGGAATGTTTAATTATTGATGATGGCGGTTCTGATAATACCGAAGCGGTAATTACGCCAATATTAAAACAAGATAAAAGGTTTACATTTTTTAAAAGACCAGACACCTATTTAAAAGGCTTACCGGGGTGTAGAAATTATGGTTTAGATAGAGCAACTGGCGATTACATTATTTTTTTTGATGATGATGATACCGTGCATCCTCAAAATTTAGAATTATGCTTATCGGTATTTAAAAAACATGAAGATTTACATTTTTGTAATTACTTGAAAAAGTCTTTTGTAGGTGCATTTGATACTAATTTAATTAATGAGGATTTTAATTTTAAAAGCATACAAACCAATCATCAAATTTTAGAAGACGTAGTAACCCAAAAAACACCTCTTGCATCTTGTACAGTTATGTGGAAAAAAGCGTGTTTTAAAAGCATTAGGTTTAATGAAAGTTTAATGTATGCAGAGGAATGGGAATGTTACCAACGCATTTTAAGTACAAACATCAAAGGTGTTTTAATAAAAAAGCACCTCTATTTTAACAGGAAACATGCAAACTCTAATACAGGGGAATATTGGCGAAAAGACAAGACTAGAATAAATTCTAAAAAGAAAGCTATACACTTGGTTGTTTCTAATTTATATAAAAAAGGATTGCTTACGCCTTATTTATTTAAATATTTAATGAATTTAGCAATTTCGTTTAGAGATTTTAAATTAGTGAAAGGTATTATTAAGGAAACTAAACCCAATATAAAACTTAAGGTATTTTATCAGTTAAAGTATTATTTGTACCCTGTTTGGACAAAAATATTTATAATAAAAAAACAAATTTTAAACTTAAGAAACTAAAAATTGAAATTACTCATCTGTTTTGGTACACGTCCTGAAGCTATAAAAATGGCTCCTGTTTGTTTAGAATTAACTAAACAAAACATACCATTTAAACTATGTGTTACGGCACAGCATAGAGAAATGCTAGATCAAGTATTGGATTTTTTTGACTTAATTCCAGATTACGATTTAAATGTAATGCAACCTAACCAAAATTTAAATACATTAAGTTCTCGGATATTGCTGGAAATGGATACCATTTTAGAAAAAGAAGCTTTTAAAATGGTTTTGGTACATGGTGATACAACCACATCGTCGTTGGTAGCGCTGGCTGCTTTTCATCGTCATATTAAGGTGGCTCATGTTGAAGCTGGTTTACGTACTTATAACAAGCAATCACCATTTCCAGAGGAATTAAACAGGCAACTAACAGGGAGAATTTCAGAATACCATTTTGCACCAACAAAGCAAGCTAAAACAAACCTGTTGCAAGAAGGGGTAAATACACATGCAGTTGTAGTAACAGGTAATACCGTAATAGATGCTTTAAACATTACTTTAGAAAAAATAAAACATGGTTATAACAATTCTTTTATTGAAAAATTAAAAAGAACAATTAATTTTAATAATAATGTAATTTTAGTAACAGGACATAGGCGTGAAAGTTTTGGTGAAGGTTTTGAAAATGTATGCAATGCGCTTTTAGAATTAGCAAACACTAAAGATATTGAAATAGTATATCCTGTGCACTTAAACCCCCATGTTCAAAAAACAGTCTTTAACAGGCTGTCAGGGGTAAGTAATATACATCTTATAGCACCTTTAGATTATCCGTCGTTTGTTTGGTTAATGAGTCAATCTAATTTAATAATATCTGATTCAGGCGGTATCCAAGAAGAAGCCCCTTCATTAAATATTCCAGTTCTAGTAACAAGAGCCACTACCGAACGATTTGAAGGTGTAAAAGCTCAATGTTCTTTTTTAGTAGGAACGGAAACAAAAAAAATTATAGCTACCGCTAAACAAATAATGGGCAAAGAAAGAACTAGTAAGTTATCTAACCCTTATGGTAATGGTGATGCCGCTGTTAAAATAGTTGATTTTATTAAAAATAACCTTATAGATTAATGGCATATAAAATACTAGTTGTAGTCGATTCTATAGATGTTAATGATAGTAGTGGTTCTAAAGCTAATGTAGCATTAATAAAAGGTTTGTTAGATGTTGGTTTTCAGGTATCGGTATATCATTATACTAGAAGGAGCCTTCATATTGAAAATGCCATTTGCTTTGAGATTAAAGAGAAAAAATCAAATATTCTTTATTTATTTAGTCGAGCACAGCGCGTTATTCAAAGAACATTCAAAATAAATTTAGCGAAGTATCTAGAACCATTATTTGGGTTTTCTTTTACGTTTTTTAATGATGTAAATAGTATTAAGGCTGCACTTAGTAAAGTTGATATTTCAAATATAGATTTAGTATTAACATTAAGTAAAGCAGCAAGTTTTAGACCGCATTACGTGATAAATCAATTACCTCGATTTCATCATAAATGGATGGCGTATATTCATGACCCTTATCCCTTTAATAGGTACCCAAAGCCATACGATTGGAAAGAACCAGGTTATAAAATAAAGGAACGCTTTTTTCATAGTCTTTCTAATAATGCAAAATACGCTGCCTTTCCGAGTTTACTGCTAAAAGAATGGATGGGAAAGACATTCAAGAATTTTAATATAACAGGAATTGTTATTCCGCACCAAATTATTAATGTTAATATAAAAGAAGAAGTTCCTCCAGCTTATTTTGAAAATGAAAAGTTTAATGTTTTACATGCTGGGAGCTTAATGAAACAGCGTAACCCAGAAGGTTTAATTAAGGGGTTTCAATTATTTTTAGAAAATAATGTAGAAGCCCAGAGAGATTCTAGGTTAATTTTAATAGGCGGAGCAGATTATCATGAACAGATGATAGAAAATTATGCTAAAAGAATACCTCAGTTAGAAATACATCTAAGAAATATCCCTTTTCAAGATGTTAATTGGCTTCAAAATCATGTTTCAGCAAATATTATTCTTGAAGCTAATGCAGAGGAAAGCCCTTTTTTACCAGGTAAATTTCCACATTGTGTATGGGCAAATAAACCAATTATTCATTTAGGACCAGAGCAAAGTGAAACAAGACGTTTATTAGGTAGTCATCATCCATATTGTTCTGTCATTAATAATGTGAATAACATTGCTGAAATTTTACAACAGCTTTACCTAACATGGAAAGATGCTAATCAAATTTTAACTTTGGATAGGTTGGATTTAGAATATTATTTAGGAAAAAACTATTTGAAAAGTAAACTTGAAGCGATTTTTAATAATGATTGAATTCTCCATATTAATAACCACCAAAAACAGGCTTGATGATTTAAAAAGAACATTAAGTAGCATAGTGCATTTACTTAACCAAAATCATGTAGAGTGTATTATTTGTGATGATGGGTCTTCAGACGGTACGTCTAATTTCATCAAATCCAATTATGACAACATTCGAATAATTATGAATGAGAAAAGTAAAGGGTTGATTTATAGCAGGAACAGATTGCTAAATTTAACTAAAGCAAAATACGCCATAACTTTAGATGATGATGCTCATTTAGTTTCTCAAAATGCATTAGAGTGTATAAAGAGTTATTTTAGTACAAATAAGAAATGTGCCGTAATGGCTTTCAGAATTTTTTGGGGTAAAGTATTACCAGAAAACTTAAATCACTCGCAAAATAATAGTAAGGTTAGAGGTTTTGTAGGATGTGGTCATGCATGGCGATTAGAAGCTTGGAATGATATTCCAAATTATCCAGCTTGGTTTGTGTTTTATGGCGAAGAAGATTTTGCATCCTATCAATTATTTAAGAAAAAATGGGAAGTACATTACACACCAGATATTTTAGTGCATCATAGGGTAGACGTAAAAAGTAGAAAAGGTCAAAAAGATTATGGAATTCGCTTAAGGCGTTCTTTACGGTCTGGTTGGTATTTGTACTTTTTATTTCATCCATTAAAAACTATTCCTAAAAGGTTTTTATATACCTTATGGATTCAATTAAAAACAAAAGTTTTGAAAGGTGATTTTAGAGCCTTGTTAGCTATTTTTCAAGCTTTAGGAGATTTGGTTATTAATACACCACGTTTAGTTAAAAATGCCAATAGATTATCAAGAAATGAATTTACAGTATATTCACAATTACAGGAAACAAAGTTGTATTGGACACCGAATGATTAAATACATTATAAAATGTTTAATTTTTTAAGAAAAGCACTTTCATATAAGCAAAAATTAAAAATAAGATATAAGTTAAGATATTTTAAAGCCTTTTTATATCCTTTTAATTTATCGAAAATAGCAAGGATTCATAAAACAGATAAATATGGGTATCATTTTTATACGCCACATTATCAAAACCATTTTAAAACGTTTAAGTTTAAAAGAAATACCATTTTAGAAATAGGTGTTGGAGGTTATGAAGACCCATATACAGGAGGAAATTCTCTAAGAATGTGGAAATCATATTTCCCATTTTCTAAAATATATGCCTTAGATATTTATGATAAATCATTTCTCCAAGAAAAGAGAATTAAAATATTTAAAGGAAGCCAAGTAGATTTTAATTTTTTGGATGAAATTTTAAAAGAAATAGGAGAACTAGACATTATTATTGATGATGGCAGTCACGTAAACGAACATGTAATAAAAACATTTAAATATCTTTTTCCTAAATTAAAAAAAGGGGGGATTTATGTAATTGAAGATACTCAAACTTCTTATTGGGAAGATTATGGAGGTGATTCAACCAATTTTAATAATAAGAAGACCATATATGGTTTTTTTAAATCTCTAATAGATTGTCTAAATAATGAAGAGTTTATAATAGAAAATTATCAAAAAACATATTATGATAAACATATAATTTCCATGCATTTTTATCACAATATGATTTTTATTTATAAAGGTGATAATGATGAATTATCGAATTATATTGTAAATAATAAAAAGCCAAATGCAGAAACCTGAAATAGGCATATTAACTACAGTAGCTAATTTTGAACTGTATAATATTACATCCCAATACTTCCCAAAAGGAATTAAAAGATATGTGATTGATGGAAGCAATGGAATGCATGGTATTTACAGTATTTTTTATATGTTCAAAAAACTTTCAAAAGAAGGAATAGATTGGTTGATTTTAGCAGATGAAGATGTTATATTTAAGGAAAGTAATGTGGTGTTTTCCATAATTGATAAAATGAAGAAAGAAAAGATTACGGTCTCTGGAGTAAGAGATGGTGGTGTAATTAAACATAGAGCGTATAATCCATTCATGGTAAACACATTTTTTACAATTATAAATTTCAAAGAAATTTTAGCCGATTGGAATTTTAAAGAAGTAAAAAAACATCAATATATACTACCAAATGAATTTACAATTGATAGAAGTGAATTAAAGGGGCAATATGATTTAAATAGTCTTTATGAGCCTTACTATTGTTTTTTTCTTTGGCTAAAAAGAAAAGAAAGGAAGTTTTTATATTTAGAGGGAATCATGTTAGAGGATGATATTTCAAATTCCCTTTTGTTTAATGGAAAAGAATTTGCTTACCATACTTGGTACGCAAGAAGTTATAATGTGAATAAAAAACATACGAAGAGAATAAATAATATTCTATTAAGTTTAGATATTGATATAAATAACGATAATAATAATTCTAATAATTTACATTATAAAATTTATAGAGATGCATTTTTTCATGTAAAAATTAAAATAAAAAAGTATTATACAAGAATAGTAAATAAATTAAGTGGAAAAAGCTATAACATACAGTAATCGAGCAGTATTTGCCAAAGCAAAACTGAATGAATATATACATACATCACCTAATAATGTTGTAAGCGATATAGGGGCTGGATTTGGACATATGCAACCCCATGTAAAAGCTTTAAAAGGCCTATGGCAACCTTTTGATTATGTTAAAAAAATGGAAGCATCTATTATATGGGATTTAAATAATAAAGCTCCAAAAGATGTTGAAAAAGCGGGGATTGTTTTGTTTTTAGAAGTTTTAGAACATTTGGATAACCCATTGTTAGGGTTACAAAATATTTCTGATCATATGGAGAAGAATGGTATTTTAATTTTAACCACTCCAAATCCTCAGTCAAGTAAAAATACATTAAGTTTGTTTTTAAGAGGTGCACTATATGCTTTTCAAGAAAAGCACATTAAGGAAAACCATGTTTTTACACCTTGGAAGCATATTGTATATGAGTTTTTAAAAAGAAGTGGTTTTGAAGTTATAGAATACGCCATTGTAAATATGCAGTATAAAAATAATAAAAGTGCATCATTCAAGGATTGGCTTAAGGCCAAATTGGAATCTTTTATTGAGTATAGAAATCCATTAGCCAAAGGTATGAGTTATGGAATTGTAGCCAGAAAAATAGAGTAAATTTTTCTGACAATTAATTTAAATGTACAACGGTTATTTATTCAATATAATTATGAATACAAAAAAAATAGGATGTATTCCTCTAAGGAAAGGGTCAAAAAGCATTAAAAACAAGAACAAAAGAAAAATGGTTGGACGACCATTGTTCTCTTGGGTTCTAAAAGAGGCCGTTTTTTCAAACTTGGACGAAATTTTTGTGTTTACCGATGATCCAGACATAATAACTTTTGTTAATAATCAGTATGGTTGGACTAATAAAGTAAAAACTATTCTGAGAGATAAAGAGAATGCCAGTGATACTGCTTCAACAGAGAATGCTTTGATTGAGTTTTGTGAAAAAATAGATAATGACTTTCATGTTTTATGCCTGTTGCAAGCCACGTCACCATTAACAACTTCGTCAGATATAAATAAAGTTTTAAAAGTAGTTGCAGATAGCGAGTATGATTCAGCTTTGACCGTGGTTAATACGCATCGTTTTGTATGGAATGAAGAAGGGAAGCCTTTGAATTATGATGTGTTTAATAGACCACTCAGGCAAGATTTTGAAGGCTTATTGGTTGAAAACGGAGCGGTATATGTTACAACCAAAGAAGCGTTTTTAAATTCTAAGAACCGAGTTAGTGGCAACATAGGCTTGGTGAAAATGCCGGAAGAAACTTTACATGAAATAGATAGTGAAACAGATTGGACTATAATTGAAAATTTGTTGATAAACCGTTTAAAAAATCAAAAAGGAACTCAAAAAATCTCGCATTTAGTACTGGATGTAGATGGAGTTTTTACAGATGGTACGGTACTTTATTCAAAGGACGGAGAATTAGCAAAACAGTTTGATATGAGAGATGGTATGGGACTTGAGATATTAAGAGAATACGGTATTGAAATTATAGTAATGACCTCAGAAAACTCAGAATTGGTACAGCAAAGAATGAAAAAATTAAAGATAGAAAATACCTTTTTAGGAATAAAAGATAAATACGCATTATTGCAACACCTTAAATCAGAGCAAAGTTTCAATTTGAATAATATAGCCTACATGGGTGATGATGTAAATGACTTGGCAAATATGTGTAGCGTAGGCTGGTCATTAGCACCAAACAATGCAGTTGATATAGTTAAACAAAATGCCGATGTTATTTTATCTGCAGATTCACTTAAAGGAGCTATTAGAGAAGCATGTGCATTTATTTTGAATTATAATAAAAGATTTTAACCTATTCTATTGTTATGAAAAAATATAATGAACCTTTTGTGATTGCAGAAATAGGGTGTAATCATAAAGGAGATATTGAAATAGCCAAAGAGTTAATTAAAGTAGCAAAAATATTTTGTAATGTACATGCTGTAAAGTTTCAAAAAAGAAATAATAAGGAGCTTTTAACAGAAGCACAATACAATCAGCCTCACCCCAACCCATCAAACTCTTATGGAGAAACTTATGGTTTACATAGAGAATATTTAGAGTTTAATTTAGAGCAACATGCCTTGTTAAAAGCATACTGTGAAGAAATAGGGATTGTTTATTCAACATCGGTTTGGGATGTAACTTCGGCTAAAGAGATTGCATCGTTAAATCCTTCATTCATTAAGATTCCTTCAGCTTGCAACAATAATTTTGAAATGTTAGAGTGGTTGTGTGATAATTATAGAGGAGAGATTCATGTATCAACAGGAATGACAACAAAAGAGGAGATAAATGGAATAGTTAACTTTTTCTGTATAAAAAAAAGAAACAAAGACCTTGTGCTGTATAACTGTACATCAGGTTATCCGGTACCTTTTGAAGATGTGTGTTTGTTAGATATAGAAATACTGCTTAAAAGTTATAAAGATAATGTCAAGCATATAGGATTTTCGGGTCACCATTTAGGAATTGCAATAGATATGGCGGCTTATACCTTAGGCGCCAATATTATAGAACGACATTATACATTAGACAGAACATGGAAAGGTACTGACCATGCCGCCTCATTAGAGCCTATGGGACTGAGAAAGCTAACAAGAGATTTAAACGCAGTATATAAAGCTCTAAATTATAAAAGTGCTGATATTTTACCAATAGAGAAAATACAAAGAGACAAGCTAAAGAATAAGAAAAGTTAATTGCTTTTTTAGACCATTTTATGAATAAAAAAAAAATATTTGTGCTTCTTCCTGATGGTGGCGGTTTAAGAAATTTTGTGTTTTCGTCATTTAATAGCTTAGGCAGTAAAATGGGTTATGATATAACCTATTGGAGTAGTTGTGCTTTTCCAATAAAAGAAACTTTTAATTATAAGGAGCTTAAAATTGGAAACCAATCCACACATCCATTAACACCTATCTATTCCAGGGCAAGAAAGCGTATAGAGTTAAATATATCAAGAAAAGATTTTAATGATAAAGTATATGATACCTATAAGTTCCCATTGAACTTTAAAGGAATTAAAAATTCACTAAAGAGTATATTTATACTATTTCTTATAACTTTTTATGGTTCTAAAAGCGGATTGAATAGACTTAAAAGAAAAGTAGAAAAGCTTGAACGTAAGAATGATAAATATCAATTGTGTAAGCAACAGTTAGAAGAACATAAGCCAGATTTGGTGTTTTGTACAAACCAAAGAAATACCCAGGCATTAAGTGCTTTACTAGCAGCAAAAGATTTAGGTATAAAAACAGTGTGTTTTGTTCAGTCATGGGATAATGTACCAAAAGCCATGCAAGTTCTGGAAACAGACTATTACTTTGTTTGGAGCCATTTAATGAAAAAGGAAATGCTAAAGTATTATCCTTTTATAAAAAAGGAAGAAGTTATTGTTACAGGTACCCCACAGTTTGAAATGCATTATGATAAAGAATTATTACAACCCAAAGACAAATTTTTTAAAAAATACAATCTGGATATAGAAACCAAATACATTTGCTTTTCAGGAGATGATAAAACAACATCACCTTTAGACCAATACTATTTAGAAGACTTAGCCAAAGTAGTAAGAAGCCTAAATTCAAAAGGTGAAAAATTGGGAATTATTTATAGAAAGTGCCCGTTTGATATATCAGATAGGTATAACGAGGTACTTGAAAACAACAAAGATGTTATAAGGATTTTGGATCCTTATTGGAAACAAATTAACAATACGGGAGACATGCTTCCAACTAAAGAAGACTCAGAAATGCTGTATAATGTGTGTGAGCACAGTGAGTTTGTTACCAATGTATGTTCATCAACTGTTTTTGATTTTGTAGCCCATCACAAATCTTGTATATATTATAATTATGAGCAACCACAACTAAAAAAAGGGATACGAGACATAGGTCAAAATTATAATTATGTTCATTTTAGGTCAATGCCTTCTAAAGATGCAGTAATTTTTTGTGAAGATAAAACTCATCTTGAATCATTGGTTTTAGATGTTTTATATGGAAAAAAGTCAAATGTTGCAGTAGGATTAAAGTGGTATAAAATAGTAGTAGGAGAAACACCAACGGAGGCATCGAAAAACATGTGGAGTGCATTAAGTACTATTTTAAATGGTAATAATTAACTACCTAAAAAATGAAAAAAAGAATAGCCGTTATTTGTAACTATGAACTCTTTGAAGATAGAGTGGGTGGTATGGATCGATTTTATGTGGCGTATGATGCAAAAGCCAAAGCATTGGGCTATAAAGTAGATTGGTTTTTTTCAAACCATGAAGCGTTTGATTTTTTTAAGAACTTAAATATTTATAGCCCTAAAGGGCAACAATCTGTAGAGACTTTTTTTAAAGAATTTTGTTCTCAAAACAACAAAGAATATAGTGTTGTAATGACACACTTTATCGAGCTATGTACGCCTTTTTATAAATGGTTGAAAGATTATCATAAAGCCTATGTTTTGGCAGTTGACCATAATCCACGACCATTACATGGCTTTCCTTTAAAAAAGAGACTTAAAAATAGGCTTAAAGGGTTATGGTATTCAAAATATATTGACAAATTCATTGCTGTTTCTAAGTACACAAAAAAGCATATCCTAAATGATTATGGTCATTTTTTAGATAACAAAACTATTGTGGTTTACAATGGTATCGACGTGGAAGGGTTTAAAAAGAGAATCATAAATAATAAAAACAAATTTATTGTTGCGTCTCATTTAAGAGAGTCAAAAGGTATTCAAGATTTAATAAGTGCTGTGTCATTATTGGATGACGACATTAAAAAGCAGATTAAGATAGATGTTTACGGCAAAGGCCCTCACGAGGAATTTCTAAAAGCCTTAACAAAAAAATTAGCTTTAGAACATTGTATAAATTTTAAAGGAAGTTCCTCCAAATTGCATGAATTATTTTGTAATTATGCTTATATGTTACAACCCACCTATATGGAGTGTTTTAGTTTGTCAATTTTAGAAAGCCTCTCAGCAAATGTTCCAGTAATTACAACCCAAGTTGGAGGAAACCTAGAAGTCATTACTCATGAAGATAACGGATTTATATATCTAGCTGGAGATGTAGAAGCACTCTCAAATATTATTGAAAATATTGTATTTCAAAAAAGTGCCATTACCAAGGATGTCAGCACCTTGGTTGAAAAAGAATATTATTTAGATAAAATGGTAAAGCAACACATAAAACTATTACCATGCACATAGCATTTATCACTCCAGAATATCCGCATCCTAAATTAAATAAAGCAGGAGGCTTAGGGACTAGCATAAAAAATCTGGCTGTAGAATTGATAAAAGAGAAACACGAGGTTTCTGTATTTGTGTACAGTCAAAATAATGATGCTATAATTATGGATAATGGTATTGAAATTTATAAAATATCACATAAAAAATATGCATTTCTTGGATGGTGTTTGTACAGAAAGTATTTACAAAAAACAATAAATAAGCATATTATAAACAATCATATAGACATTTTAGAAGCACCAGATTGGACAGGTGTAACTGCGTTTATGAATTTTAAGTGTCCATTGGTAATTAGGCTCAATGGTTCAGATGCCTATTTTTGTAACTTGGATAATAGAAAACAAAAAAAGAAAAACTTTTTCTTTGAAAAGAAAGCACTACAAAATGCGGATAAAATAGTATCTGTTAGTGCATATACAGCAAAAAAAACAAAAGACATTTTTAAACTAAAGCACGATATTCAAGTGGTTCATAACGGTATTAATACCGAGTCTTTCAAACCTATAGATTGTGACATCAATAAAAATCAAATTCTATATTTTGGAACAATAATTAGAAAAAAAGGAGTTTTGGAACTCGCTCATGCTTTTAATTTGCTAGTAAAAATCAAACCAAAAGCCTCTTTAATCCTTTTAGGAAAAGATGTGATAGATGTCTTTGAAAATAAGTCCACTTTAGAATTGTTTTTCAATATTTTATCTAAAGAAGCAGCATCTAAAGTAAATCATGTAAATGAAGTGCCTTACAGCGAAGTTGCCCAAATTATTGCGAAAGCAAATTTGGTAACTTTACCAAGTTTTGCAGAGGCTTTTCCAATGACGTGGTTAGAAGCCATGGCAATGGAAAAAGCATTGGTAACTTCAAATGTTGGTTGGGCAAACGAAATGATGATTGATGGCAAAACAGGTTTTACCGTAAACCCTAAAGAATATGTTGATTATGCCAATAAAATGAAGTTGCTTTTAGAGGATGATAAACTAGCGGAACAATGTGGCAAACAAGCTAGACAAGTTGTTAAACAAAAATTTGAAGCCACAATTATTGCCAACAAAAATATAAGTCTTTACAAAGACCTCGTTAACTAATGAAGTTTAAAACATACATAACATTCAGCGGAGAAGAATTGCTTTATACGGGAACACCCAAAATTAATTTATTGGAAGAACTTGCAACGGGTTTGGGCGATATTTGGCACAGTTCTTTCGAGCAAGGTTATAAAAATGCATTTCCAGAAATCGTGTATCAAACCGCAGTGTTTTTTTGGTATGGTAATGATTTTGATAATCTGGATGAATGTGTGAGTTGGCGTTTAAATCCAAATAATTTTGTGATAAGAAAATCGGTTTGGCAAGCACTTAAAGGGTTTGATACCGATTTTGAAAACCTACAAATGCAAGCTCTGGATTTTGCTTATAATGCACTTAGAAATAATGGTGCCATACCTTTGTATATTAAAGGCTTATTCAATTCTGAAGAAAAAGAAAACGTTGAAATCTCTAAAAAAGATAGATATGTTTTCTATAAAAAGAACTTTAAATTAAGTCATTCATACTATATGTTGTTTCGTCAAGGTATTTGGCAACTAAAAGAATGGCAAGCGTTTAGATATGCCAATAAAAATTTTAAACTAAGAAAGCCAATTGCTCCAATACCTGCTAGAACATTAAATGCCATAGCAGGCAATCCAACAGTAAGTTATATAATTCCAACCATGTTGCGTCAAGATTTCACATTGAACTTGCTTGAAGATTTAAAAAATCAGACCTATAAAGTAAGTCAAGTAGTAGTTGTTGATGCCACGCCTGAAGATAAAAGGGACGAATCATTATATAACCCAAACGATTATCCTTTTGAAATAATTTTTAAATGGCAAACAACCAAAGGAAGTTGTAGGGCTCGAAATGAAGCCATCGACTTATGTACTGGCGACTATATAGTTTTTGGAGATGATGACATTAGAATCCCACCAAATTTTATAGAAAACCACATAAAATTATTGCAAACCTATAATGCTGGTGCATGTAATGGACTGGATATTAGGGCAGATAACCAATCCCAAACTTTAGATGATTTAAAAGATAAACTCGAACAGCTTGATGCCAACAATTTTAAAGTTGGCGCAACGCAATCTTTTAGTAATGCAAATTCATGTGTTAAAAGGGAATATGTGTCTAAACTAGTAGGAAATGATATTAATTACGATGGAGGTTACGGCGAGGATAGCGATTTTGGAATATCGCTAACCAAAATTGGAGCGACTGTCTTATTTAACCCATTTTCCACCAATTTACATTTAAAACCACCGCAAGGCGGTTACAGGTTTTGGGGAAGTCAAGCAAAAATAATAGGTAAAAAAAGAAAAAAGCAACCTTGGGAACTCGATACGCCTGTAAAATGGATAAGACCAGTACCAAGCCCAACTATAATGTATCAATTATATAAACACTTTTCTAAGGAACAGCGAAGAGAGTATAAAAACAAATATTTTTTAAAGTTCTTGTTTCAGGGAAATAAGCTACTGCTGCCATTAAGAGTTCTTAAACTACCATATCGATTAATGCAATTTAATAAAGCAGAATTTTATGCTAAAAAACTAAAGGCTTTAGGAAAAAGAACCAAATAACAAATGAACTTCTCTCTCATTATTTGCACCTATATGAGACCACAACCATTGTTGAGGTTGCTAAATTCGGTTGAATCGCAAACCTTATATCCAAATGAAATTTTAATCATTGATGGTTCTACAAATAATGAAACTAAGCAAATATTAAATAAAATTCCTTTTAAGAATCTTAAATATTTTAAAGTAGAAGGCAGCCAAAGAGGATTAACAAAACAGCGAAACTTTGGGATACAGGAAGCGTCCAATGAATCTGAAATAATATGCTTTTTAGATGATGATACGTTTTTAGAAAACGATTATTTCGAACAATTACTTACAACGTATTCTCTATATCCAAACGCCATGGGGGTTGGAGGTTATATTACTAACGAAGTTGTTTGGACAAAGTCAGAAGGACAAACGTCTAAAAAGACATTCTTTTATGATGGCTTCGAACGCAATGAACCCTTACGTTTTAAAGTAAGACGTTTTTTTGGTTTGCACCCCAATACACCACCATGTGTGTTACCAAAATTTTCTCATGGAAGAAGCGTTAGTTTTTTACCACCTTCTGGTAAAATATATCGAGTGGAACAGTTTATGGGCGGTGTATCGTCTTTTAAAAGAGAGGTGTTTGACAAAATAACTTTTTCAACCTATTTTGAAGGTTATGGCTTGTATGAAGATGCCGATTTTACTTTGCGACTTTCAAAGTTAGGAGAATTATACGTTAATACCTCTGCACGATTAAGTCATCATCACGACGAATCAGGAAGACCCAACAAATTCAAATACGGAAAAATGGTTGCTAGAAATGGTTGGTACGTGTGGCGCGTTAAACATCCTAACCCTAATTTTAAAGACAGATTTAAGTGGAATTTAACATTTATATTACTAATGAAACTTAGATTTATAAATGTGCTTACTTCAAAAAATAAAATGGAAGCATTAACAGAGGGCTTTGGTCGTTTTTTTGGATGGTTATCTTTATTTTATAATAAACCTACGGTCGAAAGATGAATTTTTTAATTATTTCTCATGTTCTACATAAAAAGCAAAAAAATAAATTGTTTGCTTATGCACCTTATGTTCGTGAAATGAATTTATGGTTAAAACATGTGGATAGTGTTACAATTGTTTCGCCTCTTGCAAAAAATGAAGAGTTGACACCTATTGATATACCTTATCAACACGAGAATATTAATATAAATACTATTCCTCAAATTCAGTTTACATCCATTAAAACATTAATGGTTTCTCTATTTAAACTACCAACTATTTTGTATGCTATTTTTAAGGCTTGCAAACGCGCCGATCATATTCATTTACGCTGCCCAGGAAATATTGGGCTTTTAGGCTGCATAGTTCAAATTTGTTTTCCAAAAAAAATTAAAACTGCTAAATATGCTGGTAATTGGGATCCCAAAAGCAAGCAACCTTTAAGTTACAGGTTTCAAAAATGGTTATTAAGCAATTCGTTTTTAACTAAAAATATGCACGTATTGGTTTATGGCCATTGGGAAAATAAAACAAAAAATGTTAAACCGTTTTTTACGGCTTCTTTCTCTGAAAAAGATAGAGTTAAAATTGAAAAACGGGAATATAATAACAGATTACACTTTGTTTTTATAGGTACTTTGGTAAAGGGAAAACGACCACTTTTTGCTATTAAATTAGTTGAACAACTAAAAAAAGAAGGCAAAAATGTTTTTTTGGAATTTTACGGTGAAGGTCCTTTAAAAAAAGAGCTCAATGATTATGTTATTAAAAATGGATTAGGAAATGTGGTTGAATTTAAAGGTAACCAAGACGCATCAATAGTTAAAGAGATTTTAAAAAAGGCTCATTTTTTAATACTGGCCTCAAAGTCCGAAGGTTGGCCCAAGGCCATTGCTGAAGCCATGTTTTTTGGCACCATTCCTATTGCAACTAAAGTTTCATGTGTGCCTTTTATGTTGGATTATGGGAAACGCGGAATTTTGATTGAACATAATCTCGAAAGCGCAGTAAAAAAGATACTTGAAAGCTTAAAAAACTACGATTTAAAACTAATGTCTATATTGGCAAGTAATTGGTCTCAAAATTATACTTTAGATGTTTTTGAAACTGAAGTGGCAAAATTACTAAATAGCTAATGCGAATATTACAATTAATAGATTCTTTACAAACAGGAGGTGCCGAACGAACATCGGTCAATTACGCAAATTTATTGGTTGGTTTAGTTGATGAATCGTATTTGTGCGCAACACGAATGGAAGGTGCGTTAAAAAATACTTTGCATAAAAATGTAGGGTATCTGTTTTTAAATAAAAAGAGTTCCATGGATTTTAATGCTATAAAAACTTTGAATGTATTTGTAAAAACGCATAACATTAATTTGGTACATGCCCATTCAACATCTTATGTACAGGTAGCTATTTTAAAGCTTTTTAATCGCAATATAAAGGTAATATGGCACGACCACAATGGCAATAGAGGTTCCAACGGATTATTTGAAAATATAGTGCTAAAGGCCTGTTCGCTTTTTTTTAACGCAGTAATTGTGGTAAATACCAGTTTAAAGCTTTGGGCAGAAAAAAATTTGTTTGTTAAAAAAATATATTACCTATCTAATTTTTCTGTTTTAAAAGGAGAAAATCAGCATACCACCTTAAAAGGAAAACAAGGAAAGCGGATAGTTTGTGTAGCAAATTTAAAACATCCCAAAAATCATATATTGCTGCTTGAAGCCTTTGAAAATATTTTAAAAAAGACAACAGATTGGAGTTTGCATCTCATAGGCGAAGATTTTAAAGATGCGTATTCCAATCAGATAAAAGTATTTATTGATGAGAATGGTTTGAATCAAAACGTTTTTGTTTATGGTTTAAAAGAAGATATAAGCTATATTTTATCACAATGTGAAATTGGAGTGCTGTCATCATCATCAGAGGGTCTACCGCTGTCATTGGTTGAATACGGATTAGCAAAACTAGCCGTTGTTGCAACAAATGTTGGGGATTGCAATAAGGTCATTTCAAAAAAAACGGAAGGTATATTGGTAAATCCCGATGATGTTGATGCATTTTCAAAAGGTTTGTTAAAATATATCAATAATAAAGACAAGCGTAAACAAGCAGGAGAAATGCTATATAAGCATGTAGCAAATAATTTTAGCGCTAAGAAAAATGTAGAGCAATTAATTTCAATTTATAATAAAGTTTGAAACAGTATAGTTACATAACCTTAATGCTGTTTCATCTGGCTTTGGGTGTCGGCATATTTATTTTTAAACCCTTATCTAAAGTCTATTTTATTGCCATTTTAGCAATTTGCTTGTATAGTATCGTAAATGCTTCAGCAAAAAAAAGATTTATATATGTGTTGGGGTCTTGTGCGTACGTGGTTGGAGCCGAGGTGTTTTTAAGAATGACGGGAGGTAATTTATTGTACGAAGCATCAAAGTATTTTGTTATTTTATTTGTTTTATTAGGTATGTCTTTGGGTGATGGTGTTAGTAAAAAATCATATATATATATCATGTATATTTTCGCCTTAATACCTGGGGTTATTGTGGCAGTCTATACTTTGGGTTTTGAAACCAATATTAGGACAGCCATTGCTTTTAACTTAAGCGGACCAGTTTGTTTGGGCATCGTAGCGGTATATTGCTATAAACGAAATGTTTCAATTGTAGTTTTACAAAATATTTTATTGGCAACTATTTTGCCAATAATAACTACAACAACGTATCTTTTTTTATATAGCCCCAGTATAAAATCAGTTTTGTCAGGCACGGGCTCAAATTTTGCAGCATCGGGTGGCTTTGGTCCTAATCAAGTCGCAACTATCTTGGGCCTAGGGGCTTTTTTATTGGCTGCCAGATTGTTTTTGCAATCCAAAACACTTTTTTTAAAGGTTTTAAACATTTCAATTTTAGCCTTAATGACGTATAGGGCCATTATTACATTTAGTAGAGGCGGTGTTTTTGTCGCCGTTGTAGCTATTTTAGTTTTTATAGCTGTGTTTTATTTTAAAGCGACTTCTAAAACAAAACTTCGTATTACATTTACATTACTAATTTTTGGTTTGGGCATCATGTCAACATGGTTTATAAGCTCTTTTAGTACAGAAGGCCTAATCGATAAGCGTTATAGTAACCAAGATGCGTTAGGACGTGAAAAAGAAGATATAACTACAGGAAGAACAGGATTGCTTGCTAACGAATTAAACGAATTTTTCGAAAACCCCTTTTTAGGTGTTGGCGTGGGTAAATTAAAGGAGTTGCGATTTGAAAAGGAAGGCATACAAGCAGCATCGCATAACGAAATGAGTAGAATTGTTGGTGAACATGGTTTTTTTGGGGTGGTGGCTTTTTCTATATTATTACTAACACCCTTGTTTTTAAGGTTCAAAAACAAAAAAAACATATATTTCTACTCTTTTTATCTATTTTGGTTTTTAACCATAAATCATTCATCCATGCGTATCGCGGCACCGGCATTTATTTATGGGTTGTGTTTGTTAAATATTCAGTATGAAAAACGGACGAATCAAAGGAGCGCGTCAATTAAAATACATCATCGCGAATAACAAATGACATCGAACCCATTAAAAAGCAATAAAACTTTAACAGATGAAAAACCTATTGTACATAGGCAACATATTATCAAAAAAGGGTAAAACAGTAACCTCTATTGAAGTTTTTGGGAAGTTGCTTGAAGCTGAAGGTTTTGCAATTAAATCAGCGTCAAATAAGACAAACAAGGTCTTTAGAATGGTAGATATGTTATATCATGTAATGAAGTACAGAAAAGAAACACATGTTGTGCTAATCGATACCTATAGCACTTCTAATTTTTATTACGCGTTATTTGTAAGTCAATTATGCAGACTGTTAGACTTAAAATACATGCCAATATTACATGGCGGCAATTTACCCAATCGATTAAAATCGCATCCTAAATTATCAAAAGCTATATTTAATTATGCTTATAAAAATGTGGCGCCATCAAAGTATACACAATCTAATTTTGAAGCATTGGGTTATTCAAATATCATTTGTATTCCTAATAGTATAGAAATTAAAAATTATCCATTTAAAGCACGACACTTTGATAAAGTAAAATTATTATGGGTGCGTTCGTTTTCAAAAATCTATAATCCGTTACTGGCTATACAAGTTTTAAAAGCTTTAAAAGACGAACACATTGAAGCCGAACTTTGTATGGTTGGGCCCGAAAACGACGGGAGTTTAAAAGAAGTAAAAAAACTTGCCGAAAACCTTAACGTAAAAGTAACTTTTACCGGAAAACTGGAAAAAGAAGCATGGATAAAATTATCAGAAAACTACAATATTTTTATAAATACCACCAATTTTGACAACATGCCTGTAAGCGTTATTGAAGCCAT
Source organism: Hwangdonia lutea (assembly GCF_032814565.1). Lineage (GTDB taxonomy): Bacteria > Bacteroidota > Bacteroidia > Flavobacteriales > Flavobacteriaceae > Hwangdonia > Hwangdonia lutea. The sequence continues at coordinate 360,511 of NZ_CP136521.1, read as the reverse complement.
GGCGTTGGGTTTGCCTGTAGTTTCTACCAATGTGGGTGGTACGCCTTATTTAATTACCAATGAAATTGATGGTATTTTGGTAGAACCTAATAGTATTGAACAGTTTACAAATGCCATAAAAACAATTAAAAACCAACCCGAACAAGCAAATTTAATGATAACTTCTGCCAGAGAAAAAGCAGAACAATTGGATTGGCATACCGTTAAAGGCCTATGGATTAACCTCTTAAAATAATTAGAGCATAATTAAATTAACTTACTATATTTATAGCTTCTCGATTTTCACTTAAGCATGTCAAAAAAAGGAATTCATTTTAATATTTCCGAACGTAAAGTTCTGCTGCGAATATTCGATATTATTTCTGTGCTTAGTGTATTGTATTTTGTGAGTCATACATTCAATTTTGACTATTTTACCATGACCAAAGAAAACTGGACTTGGGTTTTTGTTTTAACGATTTATATATTGGTTTTTGGCACTATTTTCGAATTGTACGATTTACAAAAAGCAAGCAAAATTGAAACGGTGTCTGCCAATATTGTACTAACGGTGTCCATTACCGTTTTGTTCTATTTTTTAACACCATTTTTCACACCTATATTACCCGTAAATCGACTGCAAATCCTATACTTTTATTTCGCTATTTTATTTGCACTTTTTGTTTGGAGATGGGCATACATAACCTTTGTGGTATCGCCGAGGTTTTATAAAAAAGTACTTATAGTGGGCGAAACATCCAATATTCAAGCTATTGTTGAGGCTTTTAATGTGGCAGACCCCAATTATAAAATAGTGGGTTTTATTAATTGTGAAGCTAATAAAACCGATAAAGTTAAATTTAAAGGCATTGTTGAATATAGTCCCAAACAAATTTATCAGGTTATTAAAGATGAAAGCATTTCTGAAGTTGTAATTGCCAGTTATAATTCCGAAACGATAACGCCAACCATTTATAAAGACCTTATTACGCTTTTAGAAGGCGGGTTTCCCATAAAAGAATACACACAGGTTTACGAAGATTTAACCCGTAGAATTCCCATACAATTCATCGGAAAGGATTTTTATAAGTATTTTCCATTCAGCCGAAGCAACCAAAATAAACTGTATTTGTTTTTCCATCGATTTTTCGATATTCTCATTTCGATATTAGGTGTTTTATCTGGACTTATTTTATTACCCGTAATTCTTATAGGAAATGCTATTGGGAATAGAGGACCGCTTTTATATTCCCAAGAACGGATTGGTAAAAACGGAAACCTCTTTAGGATTATTAAATTTAGAACCATGATTAAAAATGCTGAAAAGGAAGGCGCGGTTTGGGCGCAGAAAAATGATGTTAGAATTACAAAATTCGGTAATTTTTTACGACATTCAAGGTTGGACGAAATTCCTCAATTTTGGAATATCTTAAGGGGTGATATGAGTTTGATTGGCCCAAGGCCGGAACGTCCGTATTTTGTTAGAGAACTATCACAAATTCTTCCGTTTTACGAAACCCGACATATTATAAAACCCGGGTTAACAGGTTGGGCTCAGGTAAAAACCAGATACGGCTCATCGGTTGATGATAGCCTTCTTAAGCTTCAATACGATTTATATTATATTAAACACCGAAGCTTTTTTTTGGATGCCAATATTCTTGTAAAAACACTAAGTACCGTTATATTTTTTAGAGGACAGTGATTCAATATTCAGTCGCAGTCTCAGTATTCAGTCGCAGTTTTCGATCAATTATATTTTCGGTTTAAACGCTGTGCGTCTTTGTGAATCTCAGTAAGCTTATGGGTAATAGTTCAGTCATAGTACTTAGAAAGTTATCAGTCATCAGTCTACGGTCTTCTGTCATCAATCATTAAAGTACTTTATCAAATACACATATCTAATAAAAAGTGCGATTAAAAACGGAATTAACCCAATGGCAAATACCTGTACGCCAATGAGCCAATGTAGGGTCATTAAACAAAGTAAAATAACGAGCAGTTTTAAATACTTAATAAACCAGTTGCTCGGTTTCTTTTTTAAGAGTTGCGGTATCATCAATAAATTAAGCGCAAAAGCCCAAAGCAAATTGTAGTTTTGGTGCGTACCGGTGTGGTCGGTAGCTAACCAAAGTAGTAAAATAAAAACGCCAACAACGCCTGTAATGCTGAACAAAACAACGTCTAGCCATGTGCTGCGTTTTTTGTTTTTGCGGTCGTTGTAAGTGATATATAGTATAAGCAACCCGATAACTCCAAAAACAAATAAAGGACTGGTAAAAAACGACGTTGATGTAACTCTATTTTTTTGTTGAAAAAGTATTTTGCTTTCCTTTACCAAAGGCTCGTTATTGGTTTTAATAGTGGCATTTTCAAAGAATTTATAAATATTCTCCGGTAAAAACATGTGCTGTTCGGGTGTTGCTTTTCTGTCGATTACGGACCCTAAAGCCACATCAATCCCCAAACTTCCCCAAGAATTTTTGTTGAGGTTATTATGAATTAAAGTTCTGAAAGTTTCTGGTTTAAAGTCTTTGGGAACGTTAAAACTAATGTTGTTATTTAAAGCAATGTTGGCAACATCTTTAATTTTAGTAGCGCAATTATCAAAAAAGAATTCATACAAATACGCTCTGTTTTCGGGCTTGTAATTATCGACTAAAAAACTATAAAGTCTTTGTTTTTGGGGTTGTGAAAGATTTAAAACCTGTTCTTTTATAGTTCTGTTGTAATAGGAATATGCGCTGTAAAACCTTTGGAAATCATCTTTACTAATTAAATATTGAAGCTTTCCTTGTGCGAATTTTAAATAGAAATTAGGCGTATCGAAATCATATTCGCCATAGCCAAAAACCACATCTAAACCGGTTGTTTTGTCTTTTATTCTAAACGCACTATGCCCAAAAGCATCATTTAAAGACTCGCCGGGACCAATAGTTAATACACTAACTACGGCTTGGTTTGATAATTCAACCTGTTGCCCAAATGAAGTTTTAATACATAAAAGAAGACCTAAAAGAAGTAGTGCTTTTTTCATTTAAAATTATTTTTATTTATCAAACGCGTATTATAAACTTACCTAAAAATACCCAAATCGAGTTTTAATGAAAACACATTCGAATACAAGGCCACACTTTGATCGCCAATATCTGTAAACGCATAATCTATTTGAACGCCGTTATATTTAAAACCTACGCCAAAACTGGGTTGAAAGCTCAATTGCTCGGTGTTATCAATTTGAAGTTCATTTTGAAAATTACCAACCCCGGCACGTAAATAAACCATATCTACATAGCCAAACTCAAATCCCAAAGCGGGGTTAATACTGGCGAACGACGACGAAATAACATCGTTATTTTCTTCAAACCGAACATTCAAATTAACCGATGTTAACAGCGTGTAATCTACATTAAAATCAACTAATTTCGACATGCCTATTTGTAGTTTAGGAATGGTAATTTCGGTTGTTTCGGGTAATTCCTGGTTTTGTCCGGCAACGGCATTTTGTATTTTGGCAAACTCGTCTTCATCAATAGCCCAAGCATTAAATGTGGTGGTGATATCGCGCGCCATAACACCAAATTTCCAATTGTTTTTGGTTTCAAACTGAACACCAACATCAAAACCAAAACCCCAAGACGCTGCGAAATCGCCAATAATCCGTCTTATAATTTTTGCATTTATCCCGTAATTTAGACCTTGAACCGGAAGTTTTCTGGCATACGAAAAGGTTAAGCCGTAATCGGCTGTCGAAAACAAACTAATTCTGTCGTAATTAATATTACCTTGCGCATCAATGAGTTGAGTGGTGTTTAAGATATCGTCAACCGCAAAGCGAATTAGCGAAATGCCCACAGCACTTCTATTATCAATGGGCATAGCAAAGGCCGCATAATCGTAATTGGCAATATTGGCAAAGTAACTGGAATGCATTAAAGCGAGTTGATTGTCTTCAAGATGTAATAGGCCCGCAGGATTCCAATAACCCGAATTCACATCGTTGGTATGTGCCGTAACCGCGTTGCTCATGCCTAAAGCCGCGGCATCAACACCAATATTCATAAACTCGTTGGAATATTTTCTAACGGTTTGAGCGCATAGAGTTAATGTTAAAAAGCAAAATATTGTGGTTATGTAAGCCTTCAATCGCTATTTTTTTTACAAATATGCATATAATTTATCACCTAATAAACTTGAAATAATAATAGATATTGTTTGATAGTTGTTTTTCACAACAATAGTTTGTTATTTTTACAGCTCTAAAATTATATATTTATGAAGCGATATATTCCGAATGCACTCACTCTTTTAAATCTTTTTTCAGGATGTATTGCCGTAATTTTCGCCGTTAACGATAATTTTGTAGCCGCGGCTTTGTTTGTGTTTCTCGGTATTTTCTTTGATTTTTTTGATGGCTTTGCAGCACGAAAACTAAACGTGCAAAGCGAATTGGGTTTACAGTTGGATTCGCTGGCCGATGTGGTTACCAGCGGATTGGTGCCAGGGATTATAATGTTTAAATTGTTGGAAATTGTTGAGTCAGGTTGGGGAGAAATTGATTTATCTGTTGGTTTTGGATTGCCGATAATTCCGCTTTTAGGGCTGTCAATCACACTTGCATCAGCTTATCGATTGGCAAAATTCAATATCGACACCGAGCAACAAAGCTATTTTAAAGGCCTGCCAACACCAGCAAATGCTTTGCTTATTTTATCGCTGCCACTCATTATGGAATACCAGAATAGCGATATAATTAACGCCATAATTTTAAATAAATGGTTTTTAATTGGTGTAACTGTTTTTAGCTGTTGGATACTAAACGCAAACATAAAGCTGTTCGCCTTAAAGTTTAAAGATTGGAGTTTTAAAAACAATGTGACACGCTATATTTTTATACTGTTATGTGTAGTGCTTTTAATGGTGTTGCAGTTTGCGGCCATTCCAATTATTATAATACTTTATATTTCCATGTCTGTTTTAGACAATCTAACTTCAAAATAAAACAAATGGCATCAGGATTTTTTGCAATATTCGACGACATAGCGGTTTTAATGGACGACGTGGTTGTAATGAGTAAAATAAGTACCAAAAAAACGGCAGGTATTTTGGGTGACGATCTAGCGGTAAATGCCGAAAAAGCGACAGGGTTTGTATCCTCAAGAGAGTTACCCGTTTTGTGGGCAATTACCAAAGGATCTTTTTTAAATAAATTAATCATTTTACCCATTGCCTTTTTGCTTAGTGCTTTTGCGCCTTGGGCGGTTACATTGGCTTTAATATTGGGCGGTGTGTATTTGGCTTTTGAAGGCGCCGAAAAAATATACGGGTTTTTTGTGCCCCACGAACATGCTAAAGTGGAAGTTAAACCTGAAAACCTTTCTAAAGAAGCTATTTTAAAAACCGAAAAAAGTAAGATTAAATCGGCTATTCTTACCGATTTTATTTTATCTGTAGAAATTGTAATTATCGCTTTGGGCACGGTTTTGGGCAGACCAATTTTGTTTCAAATTATAGTGGTTTCCATTGTTGCCATTATCGCCACCGTTGGTGTTTACGGTATTGTGGCGCTTATTGTAAGAATGGACGATTTTGGTTTTAGGCTGGTAAGAATGAGCCGCAAAGAAAAAAGTGTTTCAAAGTTCATCGGCAATTTTTTAATAAATGCATTGCCTGTTGTAATTAAAAGTTTAGCGGTAATTGGTACGATAGCTTTACTGTTGGTTTCGGGTGGTATTTTTGTTCATAATATAGAGTTTTTGCATCACTTTTTAGAGGTGCTACCTTCTATTTTAAGGGATTTTATTGTTGGGTTGTTGGTTGGCTTAATTTCGGTTTTCGTGGTTAAGGCTTTTAAGAGTGTTTTTAAACGAAAAGGTAAAAACGGATAAAATATTACTTTGAATAATTAGGAAGCTCAAAACTTTGCTATTTGTCATTCCTGCGCAGGAATGACAAATAAAAGAATAGTTAGAAAATTAAGAAACAACAAAGTCACTTTAAAGTCTCATCAATCTACACTGTTTAGGTTTACATAAAACCAAAATATATTATTCAAGGTAGAATAATTATTAGTCTTTTTGTGGATTCCTGCCTGCGCAGGAATGACAAACAACTTAAAAACGACGACAAAGCTAACCAATAAAAAATAATCAAATAAGCCTTAGGCTTTACTCACGGATTTTCTTTTTACGCAACTCAAAATTCTGTCCTAAATACACTTTTCGCACCATCTCGTCTTCGGCTAATTCTTCTGGTTTTCCGGCTTTTAAAATGCCGCCTTCAAACATTAAATAAGTTCTGTCGGTAATAGCCAAGGTTTCCTGCACGTTGTGATCGGTAATTAAAATACCGATATTTTTTTTGGTAAGTTGCGCCACGATACGCTGAATATCTTCAACCGCCACAGGATCAACGCCAGCAAATGGTTCATCTAAAAGTATAAAACTCGGGTCGGTTGCCAAGGCACGCGCAATTTCGGTACGCCGGCGCTCGCCACCGGAGAGTAAATCGCCACGGTTTTTACGAATATGGCCAAGTCCGAATTCCTCAATAAGCGATTCCATTTTATCGTGCTGTTGCTTTTTACTCAGCTTTGTAAGTTGCAACACGCTTAAAATATTATCTTCAATACTCAGTTTTCTAAATACCGATGCTTCTTGCGCCAAATACCCAATACCATTTTGCGCCCGTTTGTACATGGGGTATTTGGTAATTTCGGTATTGTCTAAAAAAATATGGCCACCATTTGGTTTAATTAACCCCACAATCATGTAAAACGAGGTGGTTTTACCAGCACCATTTGGACCCAAAAGCCCCACAATTTCACCTTGGTTTACCTCAAGGGAAACATCTTTTACAACTTTTCGTCCGCTGTAGGACTTCATTAAATTTTCGGCTCTTAAAATCATAATTGCAATAACGTAAATTTTAATTAATTATTGGCTTCTAAAGCATCCCAAAATTCGTAAGCTTTCCGCAAATGCGGAATAACAATGGTGCCACCAATTAAATTCGCAATACTTAAAGTTTCAACAACCTGTGCTTTTGGTATGCCTTCTTTATAACAGGTTTCAAGATGGTATTTTACACAATCGTCGCAACGTAAAACCATAGATGCCACCAAGCCTAAAAGCTCTTTTGTTTTAACATCTAAAGCCCCTTCCGCGAAAGCGTTGGTATCTAAATTAAAGATGCGTTTAATAACTTTATTGTTATCGGCAAGAATCTTATCGTTCATTCTCTGGCGATACTCATTAAATTCGGTAACGATATCAGACATGTTGTTTTTCTTTTCTTTTTTGATTTCTAACGACTACTTTAGAGATGTAAATACTTATTTGATATAAGATAATAATAGGGATAGCTACTATAACTTGACTGGCAATATCTGGAGGCGTTATAATTGCTGAAAGTATGAGCACAACTACAAGCGCATATTTTCGGTATTTTCTTAAAACTTCTGGAGTTACTAAACCTATTTTGGTTAAAAAATAGATGATGATGGGCAGCTCGAAAATCAATCCGGAGGCCAATGCCGAAGATCGCACCAAAGCAATGTACGAGCCAATATCAATTTGATTGTCTACCGCATCAGAAATGCTGTAATTGGCTAAAAAGTTTAGTGATAAAGGCGTTACAATATAATAGCCAAACAATACCCCAATAAAAAATAAGAGTGATGAAATGATGATGAAACCACGCGAATGCCGGCGTTCGTTTGAATGTAATCCGGGGCTAATAAATTTCCATAATTGGTAAATAACGTATGGGAAGGATATGATGAAGCCTCCTAAAATAGCGGTCCAAATATCTGCCGAAAACTGGCCTGCCATAGTTCGGTTTTGCAGTATCATAGGCATTTCCTCGGCACAAAACGTAGTTTCTAGACCTATAAAGTTTGCTGCATTACATAAAAAATTATAGGTTGGAAAACTCATTTCCAAGGGTGCAAAAATAATCTCATCAAAAATAAATCGGCTAAAAATAAAAGCCAAAGTGGCTACGCCAATTACGGCAATACAAATTCTTATTAAATGCCACCGCAAATCTTCAAGATGGTCTAAAAAAGACATCTCATTAATATTCTTTTTCGCCATTATATAATGCCTTCTTTAATTAAATCGTGTAAATGAACTACGCCTGCGTAATTGCCGTTATCTTCAACAAGTAACTGAGAAATACCGTTGGTTTCCATCACTTCTAAAGCATCAACAGCCATGGCGTCTACGTTAATATGCTTGGGGTTTGCGCTCATAATATCTTTGGCGGTTAAGGTAGAAAAATCATCAACTTTTGTTAGCATTCTACGTAAATCACCATCGGTAATAATACCTATAATTTTTTCGTTTTCAACTACGGCAGCAACACCCAACATTTTTTCTGAAATTTCGATAATTACCTCTTTTATGCCCGTATTCAGATGTACTTGTGGCTTTTGATTAACAGAGGAAATATCGTGAACCCGTAAATACAATTTCTTTCCTAAAGCACCACCGGGGTGATATTTTGCAAAATCGTTGCTCGAAAAACCTCGTAACTCCAATAAACAAACGGCGAGCGCATCGCCCATTACCAATTGTGCCGTAGTACTTGTTGTTGGTGCCAAATTATTGGGGCAGGCTTCCTGCTCGACATAAGCGTTTAAAACAAAGTCTGCCTGTTGCCCTAAAAATGAATCTGTGTTACCTGTAATGGCAATCATTTTGTTTTTGGCACTTTTAATTAAAGGCACCAAAACTTTTATTTCCGGTGTGTTTCCGCTTTTGGAAATGCAAATCACCACATCGTCTTTAAGAATTAAGCCTAAATCGCCATGAATAGCATCGGCGGCGTGCATAAAAATGGCAGGCGTTCCGGTAGAGTTTAAGGTGGCTACAATCTTATTGGCAATAATGGCACTTTTGCCAATTCCCGTGATAATAACACGCCCTTTGGAGTTGTAAATAAGTTTTACCGCATCGGCAAAATCATCGGTAATAAGAGTGGCTAAGTTAGAAATAGCCTTACTTTCCATTTCAATGGTGTGTTTGGCAGTACCAATAATAGAAATTTCTTCTTTCAAAATTTATTATATTTTTTGGTTGAAGCTTTAAAGATTTTGTTATCTTTAAATGTTAATCAATATTGAATTTTTATTGTAAATTCGAATTGCGATACAAAACTAACGAAAAAAACATGAGGGTTCTCTAAATACACTGCTAAATTAATGAATATCATACTTAGAAATAGTGTGTTTTTATCATGTATATTAATTTTTTATTCTATCAATGTTAACAGCAAAAAGTGACATTCATGCTGCACTAAAAAAGTATTTTGGGTTTAACAAATTCAAAGGGCTGCAGGAAGATGTAATTAAAAGTATTTTATCAGGAAACCATACGTTTGTAATTATGCCAACCGGGGGCGGAAAATCGCTGTGTTACCAATTACCGGCATTAATGCAAGAAGGTACAGCTATTGTGGTATCGCCTTTAATAGCCTTGATGAAAAATCAGGTGGATGCCATTAGAGGTCTTTCAAATGAAGAAGGTGTTGCGCATGTATTAAATTCTTCATTAAATAAAACCGAAGTAAAACGGGTAAAAGATGATATAGTTAACGGTATTACCAAACTGCTCTATGTAGCACCGGAATCGTTAACTAAAGAAGAAAACGTTGAGTTTTTACGCTCGGTAAAAGTGTCTTTCATGGCTATTGATGAAGCCCATTGCATAAGCGAATGGGGGCACGATTTTAGACCGGAATATAGGAATCTCCGTCATATAAAAGAGCGCATTGGCGACGATATTCCTATCATTGGCTTAACCGCTACGGCCACCCCAAAAGTTCAAGAAGACATTATAAAAAACTTGGGTATTGCTGGCGCTACAACGTTTAAAGCGTCGTTTAACAGACCTAATTTATATTATGAGGTTCGACCAAAAACAAAAAATGTTGATGCTGATATTATTCGATTTATTAAACAAAACGAAGGAAAATCGGGTATTGTTTACTGTTTAAGTAGAAAACGTGTTGAAGAATTGGCACAGGTATTACAGGTAAACGGCATTAAAGCAGTGCCATATCATGCGGGTTTAGATGCCAAAACCAGATCGAGCCATCAAGATAAGTTTTTAATGGAAGATGTAGATGTTGTTGTGGCCACTATTGCCTTTGGTATGGGTATCGATAAGCCCGATGTGCGCTTTGTAATCCATCATGATATTCCTAAAAGTATAGAAAGTTATTATCAAGAAACCGGTCGTGCCGGTCGCGATGGAGGCGAAGGCCATTGTTTGGCATTTTACGCTTATAAAGACATTGAAAAACTAGAGAAATTCATGTCTGGTAAACCCGTTGCCGAACAAGAAATTGGGCATGCTTTATTGCAGGAGGTTGTCGCTTTCGCGGAAACATCAATATCGCGCAGAAAATTCATTTTACATTATTTCGGTGAAGAGTTTGATAACAAAACCGGCGAAGGTGGCGATATGGACGACAACGTACGTTACCCTAAAAAGCAAAAAGAAGCTAAGGACGATGTAAAGTTACTCTTGGAAATTATTGATAAAACCAACGAAAAATATAAATCGAAAGATTTAGTAAACGTGCTTATCGGTAAAGAAAATGCGCTAATAAATTCACATAAAACCAACGAACAAGACTTTTTTGGAAAAGGTAAAGCGCAAGACAACAAGCATTGGATGGCTTTATTGAGGCAGGTATTGGTATCGGGCTATCTAAAAAAAGATATAGAAACTTACGGTGTTATAAAATTAACAGATGCAGGTAGGGCGTTTATAAAAAAACCGGTGTCGTTTATGATGACCGAAGACCATATTTATGAAGGAGAGCAAGAAGACGGATCAATTATTGTTGCCGCAAAAAGTGGTGGTGCCGTAGCCGATGATGTGCTTATGGGTATGCTTAAGGATTTGCGTAAAAAGAATGCCAAAAAAATGGGCGTTCCACCGTTCGTTATTTTCCAAGACCCGTCGCTGGAAGATATGGCTTTAAAATATCCTATTACCATGTCCGAGCTTAGTAACGTTCATGGTGTTGGCGATGGCAAGGCAAAAAAATACGGTAAGGATTTTATCAGTCTTATTTCAAAATATGTTGAGGAAAACGACATTACACGTCCAGACGATTTAGTTGTAAAATCCACCGGTAGCAATTCTGCAAATAAGCTTTATATCATTCAAAATGTAGACCGAAAATTACCTTTAGATGATATAGCATCGTCTAAAAATATGTCTATGGAAGATTTCATAAAAGAAATGGAGGCCATAGTATATTCGGGTACCAAGCTGAATATTAACTATTGGATTGATGAGATTTTAGACGAAGACCAACAAGAAGAAATCCATGAGTATTTTATGGAATCGGATTCCGATAGCATCCATGAAGCCATTGAAGAATTTGATGGTGATTACGACGATGAGGAATTGCGTTTATACCGTATTAAGTTTATTAGCGAGGTGGCTAATTAAGCATCGATTATTTTAAAGTTTTGAATATAATGTTGTGCTTTTTTGCAGTTAACTTTAATGTATTGATACGTGCTTTATCAAATTTTTCAACATCTTCTTTTTCAATTTGAAAATCGATTCTGGTTATAAATCGGTTTGATACATTTGAATGGTCTGATTGAAACTCATCCATATCCGATTTCAAATCCAAATTAAAATCATTGCCTTCAATGTTAAGATTAGCACCTTTCATGGTTTTAATTTTAAAAGCACCCACAATTATTGTAATCACGTAGTGGAAGCCACCTAATTCTTTAGTGCTGGCGTAAAGCACGTTTTTTTCAGATATGGCAAAAGCATCATCTGTAATAGAATTGATGATGTCTTCGGTATGGTTGTCAACATGTGTACGCTCCATAGCACGAATGTTGCCAAAAGCGGCTAAAATTTTATCTAAGTTAAATTTCATATTTTGGGTTTCAAAAAATCTAAATTTTTACAATTTGCGCGTTGTACATAAAAGAGTTTTGCCAACGCTTAAAACGGGCATCGAACTTTTCGGCAAAAACAAGATATTGGCATTTGCCAATACTTTCGGGCGTTCTGGTAACTTCTGCTAAATTATTGTTTCTAAATAAAAAGTCGGCATCTTCAATTATGCACATTTGTAATTTATTCAAATTTATGCCATTGAGATAAAACAATCGATTTAAACGTTTTGGCGTAGCAATTACGATGTCGGTGCCTTCATAAATCTCATCGCGCTGTATATCAATATTATGTTCGTCGTAAGCGCAATACACCCTTAAATCGGTACCGCGTTTAAATGCATTAAATTCCAACTCTAAACTTAAAGCGGCTTGTTTGTCTTTTACAAAAATTAAGGCTCTCGGTGCATCCTCAACGGCATGTTTTAATTTTTGAATGACGCTAATAACAATGCTTGTGGTTTTACCACTGCCTTCTGGTGCAATAACAAACAAACTTGCACCTCCCTTTATTTTAGATAAAATTTGCTTTTTAAGGGGTAAAGGGGCTTTAAATTCGTTGTGATGAAGAGTATCTGCTAAAGGTTCAATTAATTTTTTAAAAGACATAATAAGATTTTCATTATGCTGTAAAGGTAGGTTTTTAAATATCTATGAGAGTTAAGATATTATTGATATTTAGAAAATAATTAGTTTACTTTTGCCCAATGCAAAATAACAACACCGTTAAGTTTGAGTTTGTCGCTTTAATGGCGTCTTTAATGTCTATTGTAGCTTTATCCATTGATGCGCTATTGCCTGCTTTACCCGAAGTAGGGTATGATTTAGGGGTTACAAATCCGGCCGATAAACAATTGCTTATTACCATGATTTTTTTGGGCTTGGGTTTCGGGCAACTCCTTTTTGGACCATTATCGGATAGTTTTGGAAGAAAGCCCATAGTTTATATTGGTTTTATCGTTTTTATCGTGGCAAGCATTATTTGCGTAACAACCAATAGTTTTGAAGTGATGATTTTGGGGCGCATACTTCAGGGCTTTGGGCTATCGTCTCCCAGAAGTTTAAGCATGTCTATGATTCGCGACTCTTACAGTGGCAATTATATGGCAAAAATACTATCTATTGTGGTCATGTTTTTTATTTTGGTACCGGTGGTTGCTCCAACCTTAGGCCAACTTTTGCTCTATCTTTTTACTTGGAAATCGATATTTCATTTTAATTTGATATTTGGTGTTTTAATAATGTTTTGGTTTTGGCTACGGCAACCAGAAACTCTGCCAAAACACAAGCGTATTACATTTACAAGTCGCCTTTTTGTTAATGGCGTAAAAGAATTTTTTAAATATAAGGAAGCCGTAGCTTTTACTATGGTTTCCGGTTTTATTACGGGGTCTTTTTTGGTGTATTTAAGCACGTCGCAACAAATTTTTCAAGAGCAGTATAATTTGGCTGAAATGTTTCCGTATATTTTTGCGAGTTTAGCTATTTCAGTGGGGTTGGCAACATTTTTAAACAGCCGGTTTGTGGTTAAATTCGGTATGCTAAAAATTGCTTATGTCTCTTGTATCGCTTACGCTGTAATTTCCATTTTATATGTGGTTCTGTTTTCATCGGGAGAAAACCCAAGTATTACCGTTTTATTAAGCTTTTTTGCTTTACAGTTTTTTGCCGTTGGTTTTTTATTCGGAAACTTACGGGCTTTAGCCATGCAACCTTTAGGGCATATTGCCGGTATTGGTGCTGCTTTAAACGGTTTTGTATCAACGGTTATGGCAGTGCCTATTGCCAACTATATTGGCGGATTTGTTACCACTTCGGTGTTACCGCTGTTTATTGGGTTTTCAATTTTCGGAATTTTATCACTTTTGGTATTTATAATTGTGAAGCGAAAAGTTGCATTTATAAATGCTTAAACTAATGGTTAATTATACATGATTTCATTTTTGATTCTATTCGAGGAGTTTGTTATATTTTGAGTACATTGTTTATATGTTTCAACGAACACCAATCAGTGGGGTTTAAATTATTGTAAAATACAAAACACAGCATTTAAATGAAAAATTCTATAGCAGAACGTGTCAGTGATTTTTTGAAGAATCATCCGCCCTTTGATTTATTGGATGCAAAAAAACTTCTTAATATAGCCAAGGAAGTGGTTATTATTTATTTGGAAAAAGGTGATGTTTTATTTAAACAAGGTGCCAGTTGTAACAATCACTTTTACATGGTTAGAAATGGTGCCATCAGCCTAACCTATTCAAACAACAACGCACAAGAAATTGTTTCCATGAGTGATGCCGGTGATATATTTGGTGTAAGACCTTTAATCGCACAAGAAAATTATAAACTTACTGCGTCTGCGCACGAAGAGTCTATTGTTTACGGCATTCCTATTGACAGTTTTAGATTGGCAGCCGAAAACAACTCCAGAGTTTACAAATATCTCATTACTGCCTTTGCCACTAATGCATACGATGCTTACACAACCAAAGAAACCCATGAGATTTTTGTCGATTACTTGCCTAGTAATTCGCGAGACATTGCTAATTTTCAAACGGCCAACTACACCAAAAAGCCTGTTACATGTTCGGTTAACTCATCTTTAAAAGAAGCTGCTTTAAAAATGAGTGAAAACAAAATTGGGTACATTGTAGTTATTGACGATGCTAAAAAGCCTTTAGGTATTATTACAAATAGCGATATAAAAAATAAAATCGCGACGGGTATTTTTCCTATAGATACGGCTGTAACCAATATTATGAGTTCGCCCGTTATAACGGGTAATAAAAACCTAACCGTTGCAGATGGCCAATTGCAAATGATAAAGCATAACATTGCCCATTTGTGCATCACCAAAGATGGTACGGTAAATTCTAAACTCGTAGGCGTATTAACAAATCACCACATATTGGTAGCATTGGGCAACAATCCAACAGCGATACTCAAAGAAATTATACGGGCAAAACGCACCAAAAAATTGCGTAACGCACGACTTAAAGCAGATACGTTACTCAAAAATTATTTAGAGCAAAACATTCCTATTACACACATTACAAAGGTTATCTCTAAAATTAACGATGCCCTAACGGTAAGGGCTATAGAAATTGCATTACCGAAAATGCCAACGCCGCCACCGGTTAAATTTTCGTGGTTATCCATTGGAAGTCAAGGCAGAAAGGAACAATTACTGTACACCGATCAAGACAATGCACTTGTGTTTGAAGATGTGCCCAAAGCAAAATATAAGGAAACCCAAGATTACTTTTTAGAGCTTTCAAAACATGTGACAAAATCCTTAAATAAAATAGGATTCGAGTATTGCGAAGCCGATATGATGGCGAGCAATAGTGCTTGGTGCAAATCAATTTCTGAATGGAAAAACCAATTTAAAGAATGGATATTATCGCCGGGGGAAGAGGCTGTGCTGCTATCTTCTATCTTTTTCGATTACAGTATGGTTTACGGAAGTCAGAACCTAACCGATCAGTTAACAGATACCATTTATGAAGCCTTGGAAGAAAGTAACTTGTTTTATAAAATGCTAGCCCAAGATGCCGTAAAAAGTCCTTCACCATTGGGGTTTTTCAGACAGTTTTTGGTAGAAAAAAATGGAGAACAAAAAGACTTGTTCAACATAAAAAACAGAGGACTCATGCCTTTAGTTGATGCAGCGCGTTTATTGGTTTTAACCAAGCATATAAAAGGTATAAACAACACCTTTGAGCGATACGAAAAACTGGCCCAAATTGAACCGAATAATAAAGAGCTGTACGAATCCTGTTCTTACGCATTTAAGGCCCTTACCAAGTTTAGAACAAAACACGGTTTAAAACATAATAATTCTGGTAAATTTATAGATTTAGAAACATTGTCCAACGAAGAAAAATTAAAGCTAAAGCGCTGCTTTAAGCCTATTGATGAAATCCAAAAAACACTGACGCTAAGGTTTGATTTAAAAACGTTACCCATATGATATTAGGTTGGTTTAAACGGAAAAAAAGACATTATCCCGAATTTTGGTTGCGCTATTTAGAAACTTTCAACAACAATAAAAATGAAACAATAGCCACCACCAGATTTGTAGCGTTTGATACCGAAACCACGGGATTTGATAAAAAAAAAGATAGAATATTATCTATTGGAGCGGTTTCTATTTTAGACAAATCCATTGAAGTTAACGAAAGTTATGAGGTATATTTAAAACAAGATGTTTTTAGTAACAAAACCGTAGAAATACACGGTATATTAAAAACAGGTTCTTTAAAAAAAGTTTCAGAATTAGACGCTATAGAATCGTTTTTAGACTATATAAAAGATGCTGTTTTGATAGCGCACCATGCTAATTTCGATAAAGACATGGTTAACGAAATGTTATTGAGACATGGCTTAGGAAAATTAAAAAATGAATTTATAGATACGGGTTATTTGTTTAGTAAATCAAAGCATATTATATACCGAGAAAACCTAAAAGACCATTACACATTAGACGATTTATGTGCCGAACTTAATGTGCCAAAAGTAGATAGACATACAGCCAGTGGCGACGCCCTTATTACGGCCATTGTGTTTTTAAAGATATTATCGCGATTAAACAGGCGCAAGCACTTAAATTGGGATTACCTTTTAAATAAGACATAATATTTGACTTTGGCCGATTAATGGGTAGCCTCGCCCGCGCCACTTGGAATTCTAATTTTTTCAACAATTTCTTGAACCTCTTTTGGTGGCGCTTTGGTAAATTTCATAACGGTAATAGACACTATAAAATTAAGCACCATGGCAACGGTACCAAAACCTTCGGGAGAAATTCCAAACCACCATTCGCTTTTATTGGGCAGCACTTCATCAAACCAACCCAGTTTATATTTAATCATATATAATAACATGGCTGTAATGCCCACAACCATACCGGCGATAGCGCCTTCTTTATTCATGCGTTTGTAAAAAATGCCTAAGATAATAGCTGGAAAAAATGAAGCGGCTGCCAATCCAAAAGCCAAAGCAACCACCGCTGCAACAAACCCTGGCGGATTGATTCCAAAATACCCGGCTACACAAACCGCACCAACAGCCGATAAACGTGCTGCGATAAGTTCGCCTTTTTCAGAAATGGAAGGTTTTATTATTTTTTTGATCAAATCATGAGATACCGAAGATGAAATCACCAATAACAAACCTGCTGCTGTTGATAGTGCTGCAGCTAATCCACCCGCGGCTACCAAAGCTATCACCCAGTTTGGAAGTTTTGCGATTTCGGGATTTGCCAGTACCATAATATCTCTATCGACGGTTAATTCATTTTTATTGTCATCAGCGAGGTAAGCGATTAATCCGTCTTCATTTTTATCATTAAAAGTGATAAGCCCCGTAGTTTCCCATTTTTTAAACCAATCCGGCACATCGGCATACGGTTGGTTGGAAACGGTTTCAATCATATTTGTTCTCGCAAATACGGCCACCGCAGGTGCTGAGGTGTATAGAACAACAATTAAAAGCAATGCGATTCCAGCGGATTTACGGGCGTCTTTAACCCGTTTTACAGTAAAGAAACGTACAATAACATGCGGTAATCCGGCAGTACCAACCATTAAAGCGAGGGTAATGGCGAATACATCGACTAACGATTTGGAGCCTTCGGTATATTCGGCGAAGCCTAATTCTGTGCTTAATCCGTCTAGTTTATCCAATAAATAAGTTCCCGAACCATCTGCCAATTCACTACCAAATCCTAATTGCGGAATGGGGTTTCCCGTCATTTGAATAGAAATGAAAATAGCAGGCACCATAAAGGCGAATATCAATACACAATATTGTGCCACTTGCGTATACGTGATGCCTTTCATTCCGCCTAAAACGGCATAAAACAAAACGATAAGCATGCCAATAATAACGCCCGTATTGATATCGACTTCTAAAAAACGGGAAAATACAATACCAACGCCACGCATTTGTCCGGCTACATATGTAAACGAGACCAATAGGGCACAAAACACAGCCACAATGCGTGCGGTTTTAGAGTAATATCTATCTCCGATAAAATCGGGAACGGTAAATTTTCCGAACTTTCGTAAATATGGTGCTAGTAGTAATGCGAGTAACACATAACCACCTGTCCATCCCATTAAATACACGGCGCCATCGTATCCTGCAAACGAAATAATACCTGCCATGGATATAAAAGATGCGGCACTCATCCAATCGGCTGCCGTTGCCATACCATTGGCTAATGGCGAAACACCACCGCCAGCGACATAAAAATCTTTTGTAGAACCTGCTCTAGACCAAATGGCTATACCGATATATAAGGTGAAGGTTAAGCCTACTAAAATGTAAGTCCAATTTTGTACGCTTATCTGTTGGGCTATCAATAAACTATTCATCGTAGCCATATTTTTTGTCGAGTTTATTCATTAATCTAACGTAGATGAAAATCAGTATAACAAATACGTACATTGAGCCTTGTTGGGCAAACCAAAATCCGAGTTTAAATCCGCCTATTTTTATTTCATTTAAAACATCTTTAAAAATGATTCCTGCGCCGAATGACACCAGAAACCAAATGGTAAGCAGGATGAGTACAATTTTTATATTCTCTTTCCAGTACGCTTTCGGTTTGTTTTGATGGCTCATACTTTATTTTCTTTTAAACGTTCTTTATAAGCAGCCAATTCTTTTACAACTTTTGGAGCCAATATTATGGTGGATAACATGGTTGGAATTGCCATTAAAGCAAACACGCCATCGATAAGATTTATCATCATATCCAACGTCATGGTTGCGCCTAAAACAATACTGGCAATATAGAAATAGTTGTAATAATGCATTTTATCTGCACCTATTAAAAACGACAAACATTTTGAGCCATAATATGAAAATGAAAACAATGAGGATATGCTAAACACCGCTATACAAACTAACAGCAAATACTTGCCAAATCCGGGCATAGCATTACCAAAAGCATTGGCGGTTAAACTCACACCGTTATCGGCGGTGGTTTCCCAAACACCAGTAACCAAAATGGCTAGAGCGGTAAGTGTACACACAATTAAGGTGTCGATGGCTGGACCTAACATAGCGACTAAACCTTCGCGAACAGGCTCATCGGTTTTTGCGGCGCCATGGGCTAGGGGAGCGGTACCAATACCTGCTTCATTTGAAAACGCACCACGTTTAATTCCTAGTAATATCAATCCGCCAACAATTCCGCCAAAAAAAGCATCGCCTTTAAAATTATTGGCAGCAAAAGCATCTGTAAAAATCATGGCGAAATATTTAGGAACCACCTCAATATTAACAACTAAAATAATGGTAACAGAAACAAAATAAAGCAACACCATAGAGGGCACAAGCTTTGCTGCCGTTTTACTTATACGTCCAATACCACCAAGAATAACAATAGCCGTTATGCTAACTAAAACCAGTCCAACAATTAAATTGGAAGTAAATCCAACTTCAACGCCATTGGGTGCCAATAAAATATCGTTAATGGCTTGTGTAAGCTGATTGACATTAAAAACAGGCAGCGCTCCAACCAAACCGCACACACTAAACATAATGGCCAAAGGTTTCCAAGATTTACCCAAACCTTCCATAATAAAATACATGGGGCCACCTTGTAACTCGCCATTGCTATCTTTACCTCGAAACATAATAGCCAAGGTTGAAGTGAAAAACTTAGTCGACATCCCAACAACGGCACTGACCCACATCCAAAAAACAGCGCCAGGGCCACCAATGGAAATGGCGACAGCAACCCCTGCAATATTCCCCATACCAATGGTAGAAGACAAGGCCGTAGTTAACGCTTGGAAATGACTGATTTGCCCGGGATCGTTTGGGTCGTCGTATTTGCCGCGAAGAACATGAACGGCATGCCCAATTAAGCGAAATGTTCCAAACCTCGATCGGATGAGCAAATACAATCCGCCACCAATAAGAAGTATAAGCAAAGGCAATCCCCAAACTGCACTAGAAAAATTGGCAGCCAGTTGTTTGAGTTGTTCCATAAAAAATGAGTTCGTTTTCGTTTTAAATGTATAAAAGATGCGTGAAACTATTAAAAATGTTTATACTTTAATAGGAAAACCTCATAAAATTTATTGAAATAAAAATTACCTTAGCATAAGTTATTAGATCATAATTATACTGTGCTTTAAATTGATGATGTTAATATTAACCTGAAAAAAAACACCAATGGATAAAATACACACAGTTGAAGAATACATTGAGAAAAACGCTCATTTTAGTGAAGCCTTGAGCATTTTACGAGACTTAATTAACACTACCGAACTTGAAGAAACCATAAAATGGAGTGCGCCCGTTTATACGTTAAACAATAAAAACGTTATTGGTTTGGGGGCTTTTAAAAAGCATTTTGGTATTTGGTTTTTTAACGGTGTGTTTTTAAAAGATGAGCATCATTTACTTGTAAACGCTCAAGAAGAAAAAACAAAAGCCTTACGGCAAATGCGTTTTGAATCGGTTAACGATATCGATAAAAACCTGGTTTTGGCCTATGTTAAAGAAGCCATAGAGAACCAAAAATTAGGCAAAGAAATTAAACCCGACCGAAGCAAGAAAGAAACCATTGTACCACCGGAGCTAATGGCTGTTTTGGTTAACGATTTAAAAACCAGTTTTGAACAGTTATCGGCTTATAAACAGCGTGAATATTGCGAATATATAAGTTCGGCAAAACGAGAAGCCACCAAACAAACCCGGTTGGAAAAAATCAAGCCTATGATTTTAAAAGGTGTTGGCTTACACGATAAATATAAAAATTGTTGATATAGATACTGATTTTACAGAAGTTTTGTCATTCCTGCGAAAGCAGGAATCCACAAGCTTTTCTTTTTGTCAATATAATAGATTCCTGCTTTCGCAGGAATGACAAACAACAAAAAAAGCTTCCAATTTGGAAGCTTTTTTTCGTAAAACTGTCCCGATAACTATCGGGATTGTTTCAGTTTCTAATAATGTTATTAAAAGTATTTATTAATTCTGAAATATATTCAAAATATAAAATATCTATTTTTTTGCTGCTACTGGTGCATTTAGTTTGCTACTCATTTCCATTGAAATCGCAGAGCGCTCAAACTTTACTTTACCCGACATGGTTTCAATAACACAGCTACCATCTTTATCGTTAAGTTCTAAAACTTTACCGTGCATACCGCTTTTGGTAATTATTTTATCACCACGTTTTAATTCGGCCGCAAACTTTTTTTCTTTTTTTGCACGTTTCATTTGTGGTGCAATCATAAAAAAGTAGATGACTACAAACATTAATATAAACGGCATAAATTGCCCTATTCCTTCTCCCATTGTTATTGTTTTTTAATCGTGGTTGTGCCCTTCGTGACCTGGTCGTGTACTAGATTTTACCGGTTTGTTGGGTGCTGTTAAAGTTGGTTGTGGTGTTGTGGTTTTAGCATTCGGATCGGGTTTTACAAAAGCTGTGATTTTTACAGATTCTGTTCCTTTTTCCGTATTTGCTGTAACTGTAACTGTTTTTGTAACTTTGTTTTGACCCGTGCCGTTAAATTTTACTGTAAATTCTCCCGACTCGCCAACGGCCAACGGTTCTCTGCTCCAATCTTTAGGAACGGTACAACCACAAGTACTTTTAATATCAGTAATCACCAAAGGTGCATCACCGGTGTTTTTATATTTAAATACTGTTTCCACGTTTGTTCTCGCTTCAATTTCGCCAAAATCGTGTTCTTTTTTATCAAACTCTAATTTTGGAAATTTAGACGATACGGCATCTCTTTCTGCTGCTGCTACCAAATTGCTTTCTTCTATCTTTTTGGCGGCATTTTCTTTACATGATGTAAAAGCGATTAAGCACATGGCGCTCAACCCTAATATTACTTTTTTCATTTTAAGTGGTTTTATCATTTTGGGTGGTAAAAATAACAATTATTTAAACGATTAAAAACTTTTATTATACTCTTAACAGTTTATTACATTAAGCCACGCCCTATTTTATTCAATTTCCCGTCGGCGGTATATTCTTTTACCAACTTATCTAAAATACCGTTTATAAAAATGCTGCTTTTTGGGGTTGAATATTCTTTGGCGATTTCTAAATATTCGTTAATGGTTACTTTTACCGGAATTGAGCTAAAATGTTTCAACTCGCAAATGGCCATTTGAAGCAATACGTAGTCTACATTGGCGATACGGTCGGCATCCCAATTTTTGGTTTTTTGTTCAATTTCTTCATTTAAGGCTGTTTTATTTAAAAACGTTTTTCTGAACAGCTCAATGGCAAATTGTTTATCCTCGGTGTCTTTATACAATTGTGGTGTAAAATGGTTTTCTGGAGATGTGAGTTTAACCTTTCGCAATAGCTTTAAAATCGTGGTGTTTACCGTTGGAAGATCGTCTAGCCAAGTTAGATTTTTATCTTCCATATAATCGTAAAGCTTGTCGTTTGGAGCGATAATTTCCTTGAAAACATCAACTATAAAATCTTTATCTTCTTTAAAATCAGATACTTTGGTTTGCATATAATCTTTATACAAATCGCTGGAAATTATAGTTTTAAATATAATATCTACATACTCGTTATCCAATTCCCAATTGGTAATTTTAAAAGTTTCAAGCTGGTTTTTTAGCTGTGTATTGCTTTTAAGTATGTGCAATACTTGGTTGTTTACAAATTTCCGGTTTGGGTCTTTGTCTTCTTTGGTCGCTAAATGTTTATTCTGTTTTTTTTGTAAATCGGTTTCGGCTCTTTTTTGAACTTCAATAAGAAGCGAAATTAACAAAAGGTACAAGTTGTACATGTTATCGATACTAAACAGTAAAAATTTCTGGTCTTTACTAAAATCGTCGCTTTCGCCACCTTTAAAGGCATACAGGGTTTGCATTACTTTTACACGAATATGTCTTCTGTTTAGCATCATTACAAAGAACTTTAAATTATAAAAACGAAAGTTTAAGTGATTTTTCGTGCTGCAAAAATAATACTATTTTAAAAAAACGCTACATATTAATAACTAATTATTTTAGGCTTTATTTAACAATGTAGGGTTTAAAGTAAAATCGATTAATGGTTTTAATCTATTATCTTTGTTTCTTCAAAATAAAAGACCGATAAACTTATATATGAAGGAACTTCAGCATTTAAACAAATACTTTTTAAAGTATAAAACACACCTATTAATTGGTAGCGTTATTACTGTTGTTGCCCGAATATTTTTGCTTTTTACACCGCGTTATGTAAAGGAAATTTTTATCACTATTGAAAAATACTCGGATAATTCCATTAACAAAGCTGTGTTTAAAGCCGAATTAACCGAAGCCATTCTTTACATTATCGGAGCCGCTGTTTTTGCTGGAATACTTACTTTTTTTATGCGCCAAACCATAATAAATGTGTCACGTTATATTGAATACGATTTAAAAAATGAGGTTTATGCGCAATACCAAAAACTCTCGTTAAATTTCTATAAAAAGAACAGAACGGGCGATTTAATGAACCGGATAAGCGAAGACGTAAGTCGTGTGCGCATGTACGCGGGCCCCGCATTAATGTACAGTATCAATACCATTACGCTTTTTGTAATTGTGTTAATTTACATGTTTAATGCAGCACCTAAGTTAGCGTTGTTCACCATTGCGCCCTTGCCCATTTTGTCGATTGCCATTTATAAATTAAGCCGGGAGATACATAAACGCAGCACCATTGTGCAGCAATATTTATCGAAACTTTCAACCTTCACGCAAGAGTCTTTTAGTGGTATATCGGTAATAAAAGCTTATGGTATTGAGCCATTAACAGCTTCAAATTTTGAAACCCTTTCGGCAACCAGTAAAGAAAAGCAAGTTAATTTGGCTAAAGTACAGGCCTTGTTTTTCCCGATGATGATTTTGCTTATTGGCGTGAGCAATTTATTGGTTATTTACATTGGCGGCATGCAGTATATAAATGGCGAAATTGAAAGTTTGGGTACCATCGCAGAGTTTATTATTTACGTAAATATGCTCACGTGGCCGGTGGCTACGGTGGGTTGGGTCACCTCCATTGTACAGCAGGCCGAGGCATCGCAAAAACGCATTAACGAGTTTTTAAAAATTGAGCCCGAAATAAAAAACAATACGCCTAATCATACCGAAATCACTGGGGATATTGCGTTTAACAAGGTGTCTTTTACTTACGATGACACCAATATTCAGGCTTTAAAAGATGTCAGTTTTAAAATAAATGAAGGTGAAACACTGGCTATTTTAGGAAAAACCGGTTCGGGAAAATCGACCATTTTAGATTTGATTGGTCGACTTTATGATGTTGATGCGGGCTCGATTACGATTAACGGTACCGAAATAAATCAACTGAACCTTAACGATTTAAGAAATAGTATCGGTTATGTGCCACAGGATGCTTTTTTGTTTTCAGATTCTATAAAAAACAACATCAGATTTGGGAAGGAAGATGCCACGGACGAGGATGTTATTAAAGCGGCAAAAAACGCACAAGTCCATAAAAACATTGTAAAATTTAACCAAGGTTACAACACGGTATTGGGTGAACGCGGTATTACACTTTCCGGCGGACAAAAACAACGTGTATCCATTGCGAGAGCCATTATTAAATCGCCTAAGATTTTATTGTTTGATGATTGTTTATCGGCGGTCGATACCGAAACCGAAGAGAAAATCCTTGAAAACTTAAACAAATTATCAAAAGGAAAAACAACACTAATTGTTAGTCATCGCGTATCTTCGGCTAAAAATGCCGATAAAATAATTGTGCTGGAAAATGGTGAAATAGTCCAAAAAGGAAATCACGATTCACTTATTAATACCGACGGTTATTACAAAGATTTGTATTTAAAACAACTTAGTGAGTCAGACGCCAAATAATGTGTAAACTCATTGAATTTTAGATAGATACATTATTCTGTTATTCCATAAAATTCAACAATTGTAAACTTAAAAAAAAGAAAATTCAATATTTGTTGGTTAATATGTGATTTTTTTAGATTTTTGATACATATAATAAAGTATTCAATAAATTTCTAAATAACTATGAATAATAATGGTATGATGGAGCGCGAGGAGATTTTTTCAAAAGTATTACGAGCTGGAAGACGCACCTATTTTTTTGACGTAAGAGCTACAAAAGCAGAAGATTATTACTTAACAATTACCGAAAGCAAAAAGTTTACTAATGATGATGGTTCTTATCATTATAAAAAACATAAAATTTATATTTATAAAGAGGACTTTGCTGAATTTAAAGATATTCTTGCAGAAATGACCGATTATATCATTAAAGAAAAAGGTGACGAAGTGATTAGCGAACGCCATCAAAAAGACTTTAAAAAAGAATATAACAACAATACCCCAAGAGTAACTGAAGATGAGCTAAAAACTCCCGAAAGTTTTACAGATATTGACTTTGAGGATATTTAGCAGACGCACTTAGTTTTTTATAAATAAAAAAACACAGCCACCAATTATGTTTAATTGGTGGCTTTTTAATTCATATATGTTTACTGGTTAAATCTTTCCAACCATATAAGAACAAAAAGCGAATAATCATAATTTATTGGTTTTGCATTTTATTATGCTTTGGCGGTAATGATCATGTATTTCCAATAGCTGCCAAAAATCAAAATTCAAGTACCCTCACCATATTTAAAAATCGGATAATCAGTGATATTAATAATTATTAGTATAGTTTTTGGGGTAAGTGTCTTGAGTGGATCAAGGCACTATCGCCATAAAGATGGTGATGCCTCAAAGCATGTGTAAGGATTTAATTCTAGTTGATTTTAATAGCATATTTTTATTCTATGTTGTTTAATGCACTGTAAATCAAATTTATAAAAGCAAACTCAAAGAAGTTTTTTGCAATGTATTAGAACATTATTTATAATAACAACATCCGATGAAATACATTAAAAGTCGTTTAAGAGTATGTTTTTTTATTGTTTTTTGGTAAAAACTGACAATTATATGTATAATTGCGATTATATTAAATGAACAACCCCAAAACCTACCTACGAATATGAAAAAAATTACCTTAGTTTTTAGCCTTGTGTTATTAATAGTCTCATGTCAAAAAGACTCTGATCCCATTCAAGAAGAAGACCTGTTGGAGGATTTAATTTGTGAAGACTGTGGAATAGAAGTTACCAAAGATGGTACACGATTAACACAGCATGATAAAGTAATAAACGTTAAAACATCACTTTCGGGGAAATCGTCTAAATCTCAAAAAGGAAATAGCATCTATTTAAAACTTAAAGCTATAGTCGATCCGTTATATGTCGTTCATAAAGGGCAAATAGTGCTGTTAAATGCGAACCATGTGGCAGTAAAGAATAGAAGAATAGCGGTTTCTTACAGTTTAATTGGTGAGCCATATTCAGGAGGGGTAGATGTAATAAGTGTCCCTAAAAATGGTGCTCCAAACTTAGATGGAACCTTGGTTTTACCACACAGGGATATTGATGCTGTCGATTTTTCGGATGGTAAACACCTCTTGTTTGGAGGTGGTTTTGATGCAAGGGAATACTATGGTGGCGATTACCCTTCGTTTTTAGGTCGATATCAAATACAATACAACAAAAAAAGGGATGTTTTTAGTTTGAGTGAGAAAGATTTGTTTCATTCAATTTTCGGAAATAAACTCCGAAGCATAAAAACCATTAATGGTATTATAACTGGATCTGGTGGTGGAAACTCAGGCGTTATTTTCGCTTTTAATGAAAAAACCAATACGCTGATTAAGCACGAATCAAATGAAACCGAAGGCTTGTTTATTTTAGATACGTCTATAGAAAAGCACAATAATGCTTATAATTTTGTGGCATTAGCATTTAATAATGATACCAAAGAATTAAAGGCTTTTTATTATGATATTTCCAAGAAAACCGATATCATGAGTTTTAATTACGAGGTTAGTTTGGGCGTATTTAATAATATGAATGTTGAAGCTAAACACAGTTTAACGGCCGTTAAGAAAGATCGGTTGGCGGTTAGTTTAGGGAGCGATGGTATTGGTTTATTTAAAATTAATACGGATAGTGGAGGAAACAAAACCGCAGAATTGGTACAACAAATCAAGGAGCAAATTTTAGACCCGAACAAACCCAACGATGTAGTGAACTCTTTTATTTTTAGAAACGGTGTGTTTTATATTGCAGCAGGTGAAGCAGGGTTTTATATCATAAAATATAATTTTAATAAAAACCGACTGGATGAAGATTACGGTCATGTTGAATTTTCAGAAGGTATTTCTGTTAATGGTTTGGCTAAAAGCGGAAGCGACCTTGTTTTAGCAACTACAACAGGAGTAAGTATTTATACCATAAGCGGATTGTAAAGCGTCAATAAAAAAGAACTATATTTTGAACGCTATAAAATAAAATGCCCAACTAATAAGTTGGGCGTTTTTATAACTAAGATTTAAACAGGCTATTTAACCAATTGCTTTTCTTTTTCAACTGAAAAATCAACTTCAATTTGATTCTTTAAAATATCATCAAAAGTTTCTCTTTTTCTAATTAAATGTGCTTTATTTTTGTGCCATAAAACTTCTGCAGGTCGGTAGCGCGAGTTATAATTGCTAGCCATGGAAAAACAGTAGGCACCGGCATTTTTAAAGCATAAAATATCACCTTCGCTAATTTCGTTAATACGTCGGTTGTTTCCAAAAGTATCGGTTTCGCAAATATAGCCCACAACGGTGTAAAAACGCTCGCGTCCATTTGGGTTGGAAATATTAATAATATCGTGGTGCGACCCATAAAACATAGGGCGAATTAGGTGATTAAACCCAGAATCAACTTGCGCAAAAACTGTTGAGGTGGTTTGCTTCACAGCATTTACGGTGGTTAAAAACCTACCGGATTCACTCACTAAAAACTTACCGGGTTCAAAAGCTAGGGTTAATTCTTTACCGTAATCTTTACAAAATTGATTGAATTTTGAAGATAATTTTTTTCCCAATTCTTCAATATTGGTTTCAATATCTCCATCTTTATAAGGCACTTTAAAACCCGAACCAAAATCAATAAAGTCTAAATTTTTGAATTGTTTTGCCGTTTCAAAAAGTATTTCGCTGGCATATAAAAACACATCAATATCTAAAATATCGCTGCCCGTATGCATGTGAATGCCATTAATTGTCATTTTAGTATTCTCTACGATACGCAATAAATGCGGAATTTGATGAATTGAAATGCCAAATTTAGAATCGATATGCCCCACAGAAATATTGCTATTTCCACCAGCCATAACATGTGGGTTAATACGAATACAAACCGGAACATTTGGATGTTTAGTGCCAAATTGCTCTAAAATAGCCAAGTTATCAATATTTATTTGAACACCTAATTTTGCAGCTTTTTCAATTTCTGAAAGTGATACGCCGTTTGGAGTAAAAATTATTTCTTCCGGTAAAAAGCCTGCAGCCAAACCCAATTTAACTTCTTGAATGGAAACGGTGTCAATTCCAGAGCCTAAGCTTTTAAAAAGTTTTAAAATTGAAATATTCGATAACGCCTTTACGGCATAATTCAACTTTAGGGTTTTAACATTCTTAAAAGCATTGGTTAAGCGATTATACTGCGCTGTAATTTTTTCAGCATCGTAAACGTAAACCGGACTTCCGTATTCTTTTGCTATGTTAAGCAACTGATTATTGGTCATAAGTACAACATTATTTTTTTTCAAAGATATTTTATTATTTTCAAAATAAAATTATTAAACACAAAATTAATCAAATTAAACAAAGTGTTAAATATATAACAAATCATGGATTGTAATTTTAATTTTCTTCATTCTTAAATAAAACATTAGTGTAATTAATAGCGATTATTTACATTTGTGCATCTTAAACTATTAAGCAAGTTATGAATTTACACGAATATCAAGGTAAAGAAATATTAAGCACCTTTGGAGTGCGTATTCAACGCGGAATTGTTGCCCAAAATGCACAGGAGGCGGTTGCCGCAGCAAAACAATTAACACAGGAAACAGGTACGAGTTGGCATGTTATAAAGGCTCAAGTTCATGCCGGCGGACGTGGTAAAGGTGGCGGTGTAAAGCTTGCTAAAAATTTGCAAGAAGTAGAAACCATTGCTGGGGAAATTATTGGGATGAATTTAATTACACCCCAAACTTCTGCCGAAGGTAAAAGAGTACATCAAGTTTTAATCGCTGAAGATGTGTATTACCCAGGAGAATCTGAAACCAGTGAGTTTTATATGTCGGTTTTATTAAATCGCGGTACCGGGCGAAATATGATTATGTATTCTACTGAAGGTGGGATGGATATTGAAACCGTAGCAGAGGAAACACCACATTTAATTTTTACCGAAGAAGTAGATCCATCGGTAGGTTTAATGCCATTCCAAGCAAGACGTGTTGCTTTCAATTTAGGATTATCTGGATTGGCATTTAAGGAAATGACCAAGTTTGTTACAAATCTTTATACGGCCTATGTAAAATCAGATTCGTCTTTATTTGAAATAAACCCCGTTTTAAAAACGAGCGATAATAAAATAATGGCTGTTGATGCTAAAGTTACAATTGACGATAATGCGTTGTACAGACATAAAAATTATGTGGATTTACGCGATATTCGTGAAGAAAGTGCCATTGAAGTTGAAGCAGGGGAACTCGGTTTAAATTATGTGGATTTAGATGGAAACGTGGGCTGTATGGTAAATGGCGCTGGTTTAGCCATGGCGACTATGGATTTAATTAAACAAGCGGGCGGCGAGCCGGCAAACTTTTTAGATGTTGGTGGAACTGCTGATGCTGCTCGTGTTGAGGCAGCTTTTAAAATCATTTTAAAAGACCCAGCGGTAAAAGCTATATTAATTAACATTTTTGGTGGTATTGTACGTTGCGACCGTGTGGCACAGGGCGTTATTGATGCCTACAAAAACATGGGTAATATTAATGTACCTATCATTGTACGCTTGCAAGGCACCAATGCTGACATAGCAAAAGAATTAATTGATAATTCAGGGTTAGATGTAATGAGTGCTACGGAGTTTCAAGAAGCCGCCGATAAAGTACAAGAAGTTTTAGGTTAAATATAACCTACAAATAGTTATATAATGAGAAAAAGAGCAACATTATCAGTTGCTCTTTTTTTGTGCTTTAGTTTCACCCTTTTTTGGCATGGGCCCTCGTAAATGAATTACCAAACCATTTAAAAAATTTCTTAGAATTTGGTCGCCACACTCCATGTATTTCGGATGGTCTTCTCGTCTGAAAAAAGCACCCAATTCACTTTTGGAAATTCTAAAATCCACAAGACTTAAAATCTTTACAATATCATCATCTCTCAGTTTTAGAGCTACTCGTAATTTTTTTAAAATATCGTTGTTAGTCATATTTATTATAATCTGTTTTATCTATCCGTGCGTTTCATCGATTTTATTTTTATGAATACGCCTTATTGACGTTTTTAATATTCCATAAAGATACTTTAAATAATGATTTTATGCTTAAATAATGAATGTGAAAATTATTCGTTTAATTTACTGATAATGAGAAAATTAATTAAATTAATGGGTTAAACACATGCTATTTCACTTCTGTGTTTTACTTAAAAATCGGATAAAAAAAATGGGTTTATGATGAAATAATTAAAATCTTCGATTAATAACGCCCTGTTTTTCGATAAGTTACATTATATCTACGATTATTTAAGGACGCTTCTGTGTATCTTTATAGTATAATTAATTAATCCCTTCAAAACATGATTAATAGAGTCGAAAAATTGAGTCTTTTATCTGAAATGATTGCTTTTGCAAAATATGATAAAGACATAAAACATATTGAGTATAACTTTTTGTTAGGTGTGGCCAAACAGCTTGAAATATCTCGTGAAGATTTTGAATATTTAATAGAACACCCTGTTACCTATACGCATTTAAAATCGCATAGCGAACGAATCGTTCAGTTTCACAGACTGGTTTTGTTGATGAATATCGAACAAGAATACGGCGATGGAAACAACTCTGCAGGCGTTATAAAACTTTATAATTTTGGGTTGAGAATGGGATTGAGCCACGAATCGATAACCAAGGTTTTGTATTTAATGGAAAGTTTCCCGAATAAAATTGTACCTCCGGACGTATTAATAGATATTTTTAAAACACAGTACAATTAAAATTTTATCTGCTAAGTAATAATTTACTTGTGTTGTGAAAACCCTTTTGGGTTATGGAAAAGCTAGAGGTTTACACCTTTAGCTTTTCTAGTTTATTTTGGTAGCTTTTAATTTCGTCTCGTAATTTGGCCGCCACAATAAAATCTAGAGCCTTGGCGGCTTCTTCCATGGATTTTCGCTTTTCGCGAATTTTCTTTTCCAGTTCTTGTTTACTTAAATAGGCACTTTCTGGTTCGGCGGCTTTTGCAGCTTCCAATTCGTAACTATACGTGCTCACCGAGTTTTTTGATAAGGCATTGTCCAAGCTTTTATTTAAGGCTTTTGGTGTGATGTTGTTTTCGGTGTTATAAGCAATTTGTTTTTCGCGCCTGTATTCTGTTTCGTCAATGGTTTTTTGCATGCTTTTGGTAATTTTATCAGCATACATAATGGCCTTTCCGTTTAAGTGTCGCGCGGCTCTTCCAACGGTTTGGGTAAGTGAACGGGCCGAACGTAAAAAGCCTTCTTTATCGGCATCTAAAATAGCAACAAGTGATACTTCGGGTAAGTCCAACCCTTCACGAAGAAGGTTAACACCAACTAAAACATCAAACAAGCCTTTACGTAAATCTTGCATAATTTCAACGCGCTCTAAAGTATCGACATCACTGTGAATATAACGACAGCGTATTTGAATGCGATCCAAATATTTGGTCAATTCCTCAGCCATACGTTTTGTTAACGTGGTTACCAAAGTGCGTTCGTCTTTTTCAACACGTTGCTGTATTTCTTCAATTAAATCGTCAATCTGGTTTAAGCTTGGTCTAACTTCAATTTCGGGATCCAATAACCCTGTGGGGCGAATCACCTGTTCCACATAAATACCATCGGATTTTTGAAGTTCGTAATCTGCAGGCGTTGCACTTACGTAAATAACCTGGTTTTGCAAGGCTTCAAATTCCTCAAATTTTAATGGCCGATTATCCATAGCGGCGGGTAACCTAAAACCGTATTCCACTAAGTTTTCCTTTCGGCTTCTATCGCCACCATACATAGCGTGCACTTGCGAAATGGTAACGTGGCTTTCATCGACAACCATTAAGTAATCCTCTGGAAAATAATCCAATAGACAGAATGGTCTGCTTCCCGGTTGTCTGCCATCCAAATACCGCGAATAGTTTTCAATTCCCGAACAATAGCCCAATTCGCGTATCATTTCCAAATCGAATTCGGTACGCTCTTTCAAACGTTTTGCTTCTAAATGTTTTCCGATTTCCTTAAAATAATCGTATTGTTTTACCAAATCATCCTGAATGTTTTTAATAGCACCTTGTAAAACCTCTGGCGAGGTCACAAACATGTTTGCTGGGTAAATGGTTAGAATGTCATATTTTTCAATGACTTCGTTGGTTTGAATATTAAAGGATTCAATATCTTCAATTTCATCGCCAAAAAAATGAATCCTGAAAGCATCATCGGCATAACTCGGGAAAATATCTACAGTATCGCCTTTAATCCTAAAATTCCCATGATTAAATTCGCCCTCGGTACGCGAGTATAAACTTTGCACCAATTGATGCAGTAGTTTGGTGCGCGAAATAACTTGGTCTCTTGTGAGGGTGATGACGTTTTTTTGAAACTCCACCGGATTACCAATACCATATAAACAGGATACGGATGCGACTACAATTACATCGCGTCTGCCCGAAAGCAATGAGGATGTTGTGCTTAAACGCATCTTCTCGATTTCCTCGTTGATGGATAAATCTTTTTCTATGTAAACGCCCGAAACGGGAATGTAAGCTTCGGGTTGATAATAATCGTAATACGATACAAAATACTCAACGGCATTTTCTGGGAAAAACTGTTTAAACTCAGAATATAGTTGCGCTGCGAGTGTTTTGTTATGCGCTAAAACCAAAGTAGGGCGCTGCACATCTTCAATCACATTGGCAACCGTGAAGGTTTTTCCCGAACCGGTTACACCGAGTAAAGTTTGGTACTTTTCATCCGTATTAATGCCATTAACAAGTTGCTTTATAGCTTGTGGTTGATCGCCAGTTGGTTTAAATTCTGAATCTATTTTGAATTTCATTTTGCAAAATTACACAAAATAAATGGGTTAGCGTTTTAAAGTGAAATGCCCCATAAATTGCCGGCCATCTTCAAGATAAACCTTAAACCAATAATCATCTGTATTTAATAACTCGCCGTTGAATGTGCCATTCCATCCAGCAGATGCGCTTTGAATTTGTTTTATTAATTTTCCGTAACGATCAAAAATCTGGATGGTGCTATTGGGCTGAAACTGATTATTTACTCCTAAAATTTGCCAATAATCATTTACACCGTCGCCATTTGGCGTGAAATATTTGGGGTAACCAATCACAGAAACATCAATTGAACTTGTACCGCAACCTTTTTTATCGCGCACATAAACGGTGTGAAATCCTGCCTTTATGTTGTCGAAAAATGGTTCATCTTGATAAAATGAAAACTCTTCATCCAAAGCGTATTCGTAATCTCCAAGTCCGAGATTGGTTTCATTTATAGTGATTGAATTGTTATCTGAAATATCAACAATAACAACATCATTTAAAGTGATGGTGGCAAGTTCGGAAGCATTTACAAAAACATCACGTGTTCTTGAGCATCCGGTACCATCAGTTTTTGTGAGTGTAACAGAATAAGTTCCGGGGGTTGAAACTGTTAATGTAGGGTTGTTGGATAGTGTTGTTCCATCTTCATAAACCCATTCATAAACAAAATTCTCTGAAGGGTTGTCTTCCAAAGGATCTAAAATAATTGTAAAAGTTGGGTCGGAAGAACAAACAATTTGAGGTGTTTCAATAGAAAAATCGGGTAAAGGATTTACTATAAAATCTATATTTGTAGATGCTGTACAGGTAGGGTTTGTGGGGTTTATAACATCAACCGTAATGGTTTGCGTTCCCGAAACAAATGGATTTGGTAGCGACGGACTATTGGTAATTTGACTCCCAAATTCATCTAAATAAGAATAGTAAACGTCCATGCCCGTTTGCATACCTAAAATGTTGTTTTGAATGGTTGAGGTATCGAAATGGTGTAAACCATCAGCGTCATCAAACCCATCATCGCCGTCGCAAACTGCTGGAATGAAAACGGGGTTTGCTATAGGCTGTTCATCTACAATAAATTCAATCGTTGTTTCATCATAACACGGGCCATTTGGGGCTGAAGTTGCATTATTGGTTACCCGCGCAGTAATGGTTTGACTTTCTGTTAAAAATGGATTTGGTAAAGGGCTGGGTAATGGTGCGTTATTTTCATCAAAATAGGTAACCGTTACGTTTGTAGACGATTGCCCATTTAGTAAATCGGTTTCAATTTGTGAGGTGTCAAACGGGTAGTTTACCACCGTATCGGTTGTATCAAAATCGCATTGTCTGTTTATGGTTACCGGGTTTGCCGTGGGTAAAGCTTCAACGTTTAGTATGTTAGCAAATTCTTTTAAACCTAAACAATTATTGCCTAAATCACTTTTTACACGCACCCAAAGGCTTTGCGAGCTGTTAGCGATTGTGTTTTGGTAATTGGCAATATTTGTTAATTCATTTGTTTCTAATTCAGCATCCAATTGACTTTCATAAAAATGAACAGTAACATTAAATGTTGAGAAAATAGTGTTTGAAATATGGTTCTTTAGTCCTGTTAAATCAAAAGTAGAAAAACCATCTCTATTATTTGGTCCATTGTCACAAAGGGAAAATGGCGGAGGGTTATATTGGTTTAACGCTGCGCTTGATGGGTTTACCTCTAATGTTAGCGGAACAACCCTAAAACAGCCATTAGGGTTTTCGACTCTAACCCACACGGTTTCTGGGGCAAAACCAATACTGTTTTGATAAGTAGTAGGATTTACGATGGGACTCGTTGCACTATCTGCTTGGTTTTTGTTTTCATAATAGCTAAACATGAGCCCTTCACTTAAATAGTTAGGGTTTATTTCTTCTTTAATATGATTGAGGGTTAGGTTAAAAAATGCTTGTCCGTCGTTTGAGGCATCATCGCATTGACTATAGGTGTTTGGGTAATTTGCATCAGGTAATGAGAGCACTTCAATGTTAAAAGAGGTCTCTGTGTAACAGATGGGGTTTAAGTTATTCGTGATTCTTACATATATGGTTTGTCCGCTAGCGGTAGTATTCACAAAAGCATTGGGCGTTGTAATTTGAGTGGTATAAGCCGCATCAATAAAATAAGTAATTGTGAAATCTGATGAGGATTGGCCGTTTAAAAGTTCTGTTTCTTTTAGGGTTAAATCGAATACATTGTAGCCGTCGGTATCGGCACCAACGGAGGTGTTGTCGCAGCTGCTCAGAGCACTTATGGGTGTGTTAATTACCGTGGAATAAACTTCTAAATTAAAGCTTGTGGTGGTATAACAAATATTGCCCAATAATTGGGTGTTGTTTTCTACCCGCGCATAAATGGTTGCATTTCCGCTATCATACATGTTTGGTAATGGGGAGTTTCCCGTGTCCGCATCATTTTGAGAACTATGATAGGTAATCGTTACACCGCCACCAGCGTTTATAAAATTGTTTTGTGATGATAAATCGAATAGCGATTTGCCATCGCCGGTGTCATCACACAATTGCATATGAGAAGCTTGGTTCGCATAGGTTTTATTATAAGTTAAAACCTCTGATAAAAAATGACATTTAGAATTAAGTAAATTGGCTAAAGTGTGGGCAAATTTAAGCCTTATTAAATGCGTTGCGTTTGAGTTGGCGGGTATGGTATGGTTTAAAACGCTAGATGTTTCATTCGGAATATCCACCCAAACACCTGGAGTTGTAGATTCCTGCCATTGCATGGCAAAACTGTTAGGTACGTTGGCCGATAAACTAATGGTATTATTAGATGTGTCTGTAATACAAAAAGAATTATTGAAGGAAGGATCGCTTGTTAATTGATCGATGCTATCAATTACCGGTCCGCATGGTCTAATTTGAATATCATCAATTGCTAAATCGTTTCCGGCTAAGCCAGCCACATTATTTTTTAACATAAAGTAGATGTTTTCGGTTCCCGTTGGAACGGAAAAAACAAGACTTCTGCGATGCCACCTGTTCGTTCCCACACCTTCAATGGGGCCGGTGTCTGCTTCAACAATGCTGCCAATATTCTGGTCGTTAATATCGGTGTACCCAATTATTAACTTAATATTGGGGTCTATAAAGTAATCGGGGGCATTTGTTTTTGCAAACCAAGCAGAAAGTTCGTATTGTATATCATCGCACAAACCATCAATTTTTTGTGCATAAAACACATTCAAATCTTCTTTGGCATCACAATAGTATAAATAGCCATTGGGGTTGCCGGTATGGTCTGGAAAATCATCGTTCCAATCCGCACCATTTGGAGCGGCATCTTTAGGGGTTTTCATTATGCCATATTGATCTTGACCTACACTTCCAGTTCCTACGTAAGTGTACAAATCGGCAGGCCTAAAGTTTGGATGCACATTATTGGGGTCTTGATTTAAAGAAGGGCCAAGTCTTGCTGTACCCGAACCAAAATCTTCTTTAAAAACAGCGACGCCAAACGTACAGTTTGTTTGGGCATGAATAGAATTGCTAAAAAAGGTAAATAATGCGGATGCACATGTTGTAATAATATATAATCGAGTTTTTAATTTCTTCATATAAAAAATCATGGCTATCAAATATATTTGCTCATATATTAAGGAAGCAACTAAAATATAGCATTTAATTAAGTTGAACTTATAAAAAAGTTAAAGGTTTAATTATTTAAGATGAAGTGAGTAGTATTTGTCTAAGTATAATATTGAAATGAACTTTGAAAATGGCCGATTTTACGATTTTAATTTATTATCGGCGATTTTTAGTTTTATTTGGTATATTTAAGGTTGTGCAACATTTGATAAAAGCTGTCTTAAAAATATGAACCAAGAAGTAAATGAATATTTGAACGGCCTTAAAAAATGGCAGGACGAATTGACGAAACTTCGCGAGATTATTTTGGATTGCGGACTAAAAGAAGATTTTAAATGGATGCATCCTTGTTATACAAGCAATGGAAAAAACATTGTTCTAATCCATGAATTCAAAGATTATTGCGCCATTCTGTTTCATAAAGGTGTTTTATTGAAAGACTCTGAAAACATTTTAATTCAACAAGCTGAAAATACACAATCTGCACGACAAATCCGATTTACAGATACGCCAGAAATTACAGAACAGAAACTAATTATAAAGCAGTACATTGAGGAAGCCATAGCGATAGAAAAATTGGGATTGAAAGTTAAAAAGAAAAAGACTTCCGATTTTGAAATGCCAAAGGAGCTGGAACAAAAATTTACAGAAAACCCTAAATTTGAAAAAGCATTTAAAAGCCTCACCGAAGGCAGACAAATAGGTTATCTCTTATATTTTAACAAACCAAAACAATCAAAAACTAAAATATTGCGAATTGAAAAGAACACCCAACGAATTATGGATGGATATGGTTTGAACGATTGTGTTTGCGGACTATCAAAACGAAAGCCAAATTGCGACGGTTCTCATAAACAATTAGAAGAAGCAGAATAAATAATGAGTTGCAAACTTAACTTATTAGAGACTGTTAACGCTTTAAAGCAAAATGACCCCGAATATCGAAGGCTTCACCATTTTGAATCACTTTTGCCACAAACCAATAATCATCTGATGGCATGTTCTGTCCGTTAAAAGTACCATCCCAACCAACAGAAGTATGTGGAAGTGTTTTTAATAATTTACCGTGTCGGTTATAAATGTAAACTACGGTTCCTGGGATTTCCTGCACGCCAACAATATGCCAGGTATCGAAAGTACCATCGTTATTTGGCGTAACAAATTTTGGGATATCAATGACCACAACCTCGGTGGTTACATCTTTACAGCCATTTAAATCGCGTATGGTTACTACGTGCAAACCAAAAGTTACATTTTCAAAAACGTTTGATGTTTGTGGTTCGCCGTCATCTAAAATAAATACATATTCGCCAATACCGCTAACATCAACGGTAATGCTGTTGGGGTCTGCAAAATCAACTTTTGTGGTGAAATTGATGGTTGCATCTTCAGATTCAATAACCGTAAAGTTTTTGGTATACGAGCAGTCTGAACCTATAACATAGGGCCTTGTAACGGTTACCCAATAATCGCCAATATCTGTGGTATCATTTAAAAGTATTTCGGTTGCTGTTTCGCCAGTAGACCATAAATAAGTGTCGTTTGGGTTACCGGTATCTGCGCTAATAATCAAAGGTAAATCGTTAATACAAAGGGGTACAAAGTCGTCTATTGGAATTACCGGCAAAGGGTTTATACGAGTGGCAAATTGCGATACGGCAAAACATCCTGTATTATCATTTTGAATGCGTGCAAAAATAATTTCACCATCAAAAGCAGAATGTAAATTTGGCAGAGGGTTTGTAGCAGCTTCGGCATTTGTTGCATCGCTATAATAGGTTACCGAATGTGTTGAAGTATTTTGCGAACCAATTACTGCACTGGCGCTTGCCGTTAAATC
Source organism: Hwangdonia lutea (assembly GCF_032814565.1). Taxonomy (GTDB): domain Bacteria; phylum Bacteroidota; class Bacteroidia; order Flavobacteriales; family Flavobacteriaceae; genus Hwangdonia; species Hwangdonia lutea. Next base: position 321,902 of record NZ_CP136521.1, on the reverse strand, counting down.
AAATTCGAAAAAGCCATCAAAATCATCATCACATGCTACTAAATCTGGAGATGTATTGGCAATGGGGTTTGCATTTATTTGTAAGTTAAAAGATACTGTTATTGGACAATTAACCAACGGATCGTTGACTCTTACATAAATAATATGACTACTCGCGGTATAGTTGAATGTGGTTCCAATAGGGTTTTGGTCGTTATCAGCATCGTTTTGGTTGTCATGGTACGTAATATTTACAGCACTTGGGTCATTCACAATTTGGGCATCTACCGTAGTTAAATCAAATGTCTGGGTATCGTTATCACAAATTTCGATGGTGCCAATGTTATTTGTTGGCGGTGGTGAAACGACTACCAAATCCAACGGAATAACACTAAAACAGCCCGTTAAGGTATTAGCAACTTTTATATAAACTGTTTTGGTATCCGAAATATAATTGGTGGGATCTGTAATTTCGTTGCTGTTATCTAAACCGTCATTTTGATTAATATCTAAAAAGTTTTCAAAGTAATTGGTGATGAGATTGTTTTGCAATCTGTCATTAATTTGAAAATCGGCATCTTCCAAATTAAAGCTTACAAAGCCATCGTAATCGGTGTCGCAATTTTCAAAAGGCGTAGCCTCTGTTAAATCTGGCGATGCAATGATGTTTATTCCCAATTCTTCAACAACAAAACAAAACGAGTTGCTATTTTCTATTCGAACATAAAGCGACTGTGGATTTGAAACGTTAGTATATTGTAACGGTTGCGGGTTTAAATTATCCTCGGCATCTTGTCGGTTTAAATGAAATGAAACATTAAGAATATCTGGCGAACCTTGGGATATTTCGGTTACTTTTTCAGATAAATCGAATTCGTGTTGCTGGTCGTTAGTAATATCGTCACAAATCAAATACGGGCTAAACGTATTGTAAATAGGGTCGGACGATACTTGTATTGTAAACGATGAGGTCGCAGCGCAATTCGCATCGGTAATATTCTCAACACGAATAAATATGGTTTGCGATGGGCTTGTATTTTGGTAAGCTGTATTTTTGTCTATAGGCAATGTAAACGCTGCATCTTCAAAATAAAAGACTTCTTTTCCGGTTTGACCGTTTAATATTTCGGCATCTTTATCAACTAATAAAAAATCTGCTGTAAAAGTGCCATCGTCTTTACATATTTGAAACGGGGTTATGTCCGGAATTATAGGTGTGGTGTTTACGGTAATTTCATATTCCACAATATTATAACACCCTAGGCTATCGTTATTTCCAACCCGAATGTACACGATTTGCGTGTTGGCGTTATAATTGGACGTGTTTGTAATTGGGTTTACATTGTTATCGGCATCATCAAAGGAGTTGAAAAAACCGATGTTAAGTCCTGTTGGGTTTGCTACAACTTCAGAAATAGCATCATCAAGATTGATGATTGAAAATCCATCTTCAGGGTTGCTATCATTGTCGCAAATCACTTCTGGACTTGGCGATGTCGCCGCTGGTGCCACATAAATTTCAATATCAAATGGGTTGATGGTGCTACAGCCCGTATCTATATTTTCAATGCGTGCGTAAATGGTTTCAATAGGACCTGTGTTGGTGTAGAAAGGAGGTAATTGATTGGAATTGTTCTCGGCATCGGTACTAGAGGGATAGTATCGTACTTCAAAATCTGTGTTTCCGCCAGTTACGGTATCGTCTAACGAAGCCAAATCGATACTTACAATACCGTCATCGTCGGTATCGCAGTATGGTAAAGGGTTAGCAGGATTGAACAATATCACAGGGTTTACCAATAATGTGATTTCTGAGAAATCTGAACAACCACTAGCGGTATCATCTATTTTAATATATAATGTTGTAGGGCTGGTAGCAGGATAAAGTATGCTATCATCTAGTGGGTTTGTACCGGAATCCCGATCTGTTTCAGTTTCATAAAATGTAACGAAAATGTTAGGCAATTCATCAGCAATATATAGAGCAACGGTAGTTAAATCAAACGCTAGAGTATCGGTAGCATCATCGTTGTTATCACATAAGGCAAAATCGCCCGTATCTGTGCCTGTTAGTAGTAAATTGGTGTGGACTTCAAGTGGCACTATGGATGCACAACCCGTATTATCGTCTACAATTCTTATGTAAAGCGTGGCGTTTCCGGGTTCTAATAAAGCATTTTGATATTGATAATTGGTTTCGTTTGCAATTGGATTATCTCCCGATTGAGCATCGGGCAAGGTTTCATGGAACGTAAAGGTTACTCCGGTTAAGCCCATTAAAACATCGTTAATTACTTGGGTTAAATCGAATTCGGCGCTACCGTCATGATCCATATCACAGGCATCTAAATACTGAGTATCCCTATTTACAATTGGACTTGTTGTAATATTAATGGTTAAAGATGATGAAGAGTTTACACAACCCGTTTGCGTATCAATTACCCTTATGTAAACCACTTCAGTTGGTGTGTTTGTGTTAACATATGGTATAGGGATTGGGTTTGCCCCACTGTCTGCATCGGCACTAGTGTAATGATAACTTACTAGTAAACTGCTTTGTCCACCTGTTATTTCGTCGTCTTTTTGAGTTAAATCTATAACGGTGTATCCATCAGGTTGGGTGTCGCTATCGCATACCTCTAAATCTGTTGGATCGGTTATGGTTGGTACTGGATTTACTATTAAATTAAATGTAGTAAACCCATAGCAGCCTGTATCATTATCTTGGATTCGAACATAAATGGTTTGCGGGTTTATGGTATTTGAAAAATTACCCGAAACAGGATTTACATTGTTTCTAGCATCGGCATCGGATAAATGATAGGAGAAGTCATAATTTGTAAAAGGAATATTGTTGATTACTTCGGCATTTTTAGAGCTAAGGTCAAACACCTCAGTTTCATCACCACTAATGTCATCACATAAAACATAGTCTGTTATTGGGTTTATGGGCTCTTCGGTATTTAAAACGACTACGATTTCGTCGGTTTCAACACAAGCAGTACCATTTAAATCTACAGTTACTTCAACCCTATACGTACCATCTTGAGTGGCGCTTATTGTTGGGAGCGTGGTTGCCAAGGGTGCGTTATCCAAAAACCAAGCATAAGTTGCGAGTGGATTGTCTATATCGGCATCCAAGGTTACCGAAGGCGCGCATGTGGAAACATCTTCGCCCAAATCTAAAATTTTAAAACTATTACCTTCAATAAAAACTGCCGAGTCATATTCAATATCGGTTTGATCGGCTATCACCAATTTGATATGATATTGAACGTAAGGCGTTATGGTTGTTTGAGCTGTTAAAACCGTTGTTCTACCGTTGTAATTGGTGTCACCAACGTTGTATCCATCAAAATACTGGTCATTTTGAGCTGGACAAACACCAAAAATCTCATCATGTATGGTATTGGTGTTAACCGGTGTTGAAGTACCAGGAACTAAGGCGATATTTTGATAGGGTAGTGGGCTACCGGTTTCTTTAATTAAAAACGCAAAACCATCGGAAAGCTGGCAAGGATTAATGCCGAAATATTCTTCGGAAGCCAATAAATAATTAAACTGAAGTTGACTTGATATAGATACAATATCAAACTCGATGGAAGTGGCATTCAGAGTATTGGAAATACCCAAAGCAGCTTCTAAATCCGGGTCAGTTCCCCAAACCGTTGAGCCTTCGCTAAGTGTTGGGGTGGTCACATTATTTCCGCCAGAGGTCGCATTCCCAGTAGTAAGCATTATACCGTTTTGAAAAGGGAAGTTGGAACCTGCCCGGTCAAATTGAGCATAACTTGAAAAACCACTGGAACTTCCGTTTACAAACGAGGTAATATTGGTAATTTCAACACAGCTATTCTGTACTAAATTGTCTTCTATAAGTTGTTGCAAACCAACGGAATCATCGACTGAAATCTGTTGCGAAAACGCATAACTACTCCCAAGTAAAAGCAGTCCTAATAAGCAGTTAACAAATTTCATAGCAGTAGGTTTCTTTTTTATTTGGAAAACTCAATTAATGCATAAATTGAATTTATTATGAAAAATAGACTTTTTTCAGATGAAGCGCAAAATATAACCGATAAAATACGATTTTAATTGGTTTTCATGATAGCAATATTAATATTTTAGTGTAAAATGATTTTTAAAAATTCTCCCATCTTGCAGGGTCACCGCAAACCAATAATCGTCTGCGGGCAGTTTTTGGCCATTAAAGCGTCCGTCCCAACCTTCGCCCAACGGGTTCAGCTGTTTTATTAGTTTTCCAAACCTATTGAAAATAAGGATGTTGGTATTGGGCTGGAACATGCCCGAAATCCCTTGGACCTGCCAGGTATCGTTATCGCCATCGTTATTGGGCGTGAAAAATTTGGGGAACCCAATAACCGAAACCACGTTTTGTACGGTACCACAGTTGTTTTTTATGTCGCGAACGCTAAGGGTGTAAATGCCCGGGGAAACGTTTTCGAACAGGTTGCTTTCCTGATAGGGTGCGTAAACCACATTGTTCTGGTCCAGCAAGCGGTACTCGTAAACCCCTTCGCCGGAAACCAAAACGCTAATGCTGTTGTTTTGGGTGGCATCGACCACTTCAATGTTCTCAAAGGTGGCAATGTTTGAAGGCTCTACGGTAATGGTGCGTTGTTTGGTGCAGCCATTGGCATTGGAAACGGTAACGTTGTAAGTGCCCGCTTGGTTTACGTCGATTTGATAGCTGCTTTCACCGGTAGACCAACTGTAGCTATAGTTTGAAGGCGCATCGTTTATAACGGCGGCATCCAAGGTGATGGTGTCCGGAAAAAAGTTAAGGCAGTAATAAGCCATAGCTTCGGTTTCAATATTTGGTAATTCGTTTACGGTCAGGGCCACTTCGCTGATGCCGTAGCAGTTGTTGGCATTTTCAACCCGTGCATAAATAGTTTGGGTGTACGGATTTGTGTTTGTAAACGTGGTTCCCAAATTATTTGTTTCGAGTAAGGCATCATTGTAAGTTTCGTAGTAGGCAATGGTTAAACCGGTTGGAAGCCCGCTTACAATGGCATTATCGGCATCGCTTAGATTAAAGTTGAAAAACCCGTCTTCGGTACCGTCGTCATCGCAGGCAATAAGTTGGGTATCGCCGGAATCGGTGACGCTCACGTTCAGGGTCAGTTCCGATGGCGAAAAGCAGCCCGTGGCATCGTTAACAACGCTTACGTAAATGGTTTGCGGATTGGCTGTGTTGGTAAATGCATTGCCGTTAACCTCGTTGGTTCTGGCCGCATCGGTATAGAACCTGGTTGAAAGGCCCGCGACGTTATTGGTTAAAATAGCGTTGGCTTGGTTGAGGTTGAACAGCGTGCGTCCATCGGCCGTACCATCTTCATCGCACTGCAACAGGGTGTGGTTGTAGGCTTCGGGGTTTAAATACACCACTAAATTTAAAGGCGTTACACTTTTACAGTCTGTATTTAGCGCATCCTCAATTCTCACAAAAACCTGTTCGTTAAATTGTGTTGCATTGTAGTAGGGATTCGACAAAGGATTTGCCCGATTTTCGGCATCAAACTGTGACGTATGATAGGTAATATTAAAATCTGCTGGATTTTGACCATTTAATATTTCAGAATTTCTGGAAGATAAATCAAAATTTACGCGACCATTGGTGTTGTTTCCGTCCATGGCATCATCACAAAGTTCGTAATCCGCTGGCGGTGCATAGTTTGGACCTAAATTTACATCTAATTGAAAGCTCGTCAATTCAAAACATCCTGTCGTGTTGTTGGTGATTCTGGCATGAATGGTTTGCGGATTGTTAATGTTGGTGTACGGGCTACTTAATTCATTAATCCCAATATTAGCATCACTTATGTTTTCGTGAAACGTAATGGTAATGTCGCTTTGTGTTCCTGTTATTAAACTAGTATTGTCGGTTAAGTTGAATGTTGTAAACCCATCATCAAATGGCGCCACGACATCGCAACTTTCTAAATTTAAAGGGGTACCACTTGTTTTAGACTGATCTGAAGGCGGGTCGGAAAACTGTGCCGTTCCCGTCCACTGTAAACTAAAAGGGCTGTTGCCGATGGGTCTATCGATTACAATAAAATAAGTTTCTCCAGCTAGCACATCCAACCATTTTACAAAGCTGTCGCCATTAGCACCAGGGCCTTCTGCAGTATCAGTTGATGTGCTATTCATACCGGTTAAATTGTTACCTTGATTGGCAGCTGAAGGGTTGGTTGTCGAGCACCGAATGGCTTGCCCAATATTACCACAAGTTGCATTTGGCCCAAATACAAAAAAATCATAATCTTCGGTTATTGCGGTGCTGTTAGGAGTTAATGTGAAGCCTAAAGTGCCGCTTGTTACTAAAGTAACTTTTAACCAAACACTGTTGTTTTCTTGACTGGAACAGGTGTTAGAACCGCTTAATTCTTGTGTGCCAACGCCACTAACATTAAGGTTGATATTTGAGTTTCCGCAAGCAATAACGGCATCAATACAATCCGTTGGCTGTTGCCCAAATGCTATATTATTATGCGCTAGAAAAATGAAAAAGATGAATAATTTTGGGGCTAATTTCAAATGATTAGTGTTTTAAAGTAAAGTGATTCTTTAATACCCTTCCATCTTGCAGGGTCACCGCAAACCAATAATCGTCCGCAGGCAGTTTTTGGCCATTAAAGCGTCCGTCCCAACCTTCGCCCAACGGGTTCAGCTGTTTTATTAGTTTTCCAAACCTGTTAAAAATAAGGATGTTGGTATTGGGCTGGAACATGCCCGAAATCCCTTGGACCTGCCAGGTATCGTTATCGCCATCGTTATTGGGCGTGAAAAATTTAGGGAACCCAATAACAGAAACCAGCTCTTGTACGGTACCACAGTTGTTTTTTATGTCGCGAACGCTAAGGGTGTAAATGCCCGGGGAAACGTTTTCGAACACATTGCTTTCCTGATAGGGTGCGTAAACCACATTGTTCTGGTCCAGCAAGCGGTACTCATAAACGCCTTCGCCGGAAACCAAAACGGTAATGCTGTTGTTTTGGGTGGCATCGACCACTTCAATGTTCTCAAAGGTGGCAATGTTTGAAGGTTCTACGGTAATGGTGCGTTGTTTGGTGCAGCCATTGGCATTGGTAACGGTAACGTTGTAAGTGCCCGCTTGGTTTACGTCGATTTGATAGCTGCTTTCACCGGTAGACCAACTGTAGCTATAGTTTGAAGGCGCATCGTTTATAACGGCGGCATCCAAGGTGATGGTGTCAGGAAAAAAGTTAAGGCAGTAATATGCCAGAGCCTCGGTTTCAATATTTGGCAATTCGTTTACGGTCAAGGCCACTTCGCTGATGCCGTAGCAGTTGTTGGCATTTTCAACCCGTGCGTAAATAGTTTGGGTGTACGGATTTGTGTTTGTAAACGTGGTTCCCAAATTATTTGTTTCAAGTAAGGCATCATCGTAAGTTTCGTAGTAGGCAATGGTTAAACCGGTTGGAAGCCCGCTTACAATGGCACTATCGGCATCGCTTAAATTAAAGTTGAAAAACCCATCCTCGATACCGTCGTTATCGCAGGCAATAAGTTGGGTGTCTCCGGAATCGGTGACGCTCACGTTCAGGGTCAGTTCCGATGCCGAAAAGCACCCCGTGGCATCGTTAACGACGTTTACGTAAATGGTTTGCGGATTGGCTGTGTTGGTAAAGGCATTGCTGTTAACCTCGTTGGTTCTGGCCGCATCGGTATAGAACCTGGTTGAAAGGCCCGCGACGTTATTGGTTAAAACAGCGTTGGCTTGGTTGAGGTTGAACTGCGTGCGTCCATCGGCCGTACCATCTTCATCGCACTGCAACAGGGTGTGGTTGTAGGCTTCGGGGTTTGGATTAAAAATCACAAAGGCTTCACCCTCAATAGCGCAATCACCGTTATTAGGGTCGATATAAACTTCGTAATGCCCGTTTTGAGTAACTAATAAATCATAATCACTTTCAGCTAAAGGATTTCCATCACGTGTCCAACTATAGGTGGCACCCGTTATTTGGTCGGCCGCTAAAGTGTATGTATCATTGACGCAAAGCGACAGATTTGTAGAGTTTTCACCGTTTTTAATAATGTCTATTTTTTCGTTAAAAAAAGAAGCTATAAAAGGAGGTAATCCTTGTGACGAATTATTTGGTGAAACACTAATGGCGTTGTGGCTATAGTTTGCATTAAACCCAATGCCGTTGGGGTTATTGATGACACCGAGATAGGGTAAGCCATCATTATAAGTGGCGCTTAATGCTCTGTAAATTTTACCGTTTGGTCCAAGCTGTAAACCACCTCTATATAATTCTCGATCATCGATAACAAATGAAGATGAAGAAATATTTGATGCTAAAAGATTGTATTGGAGTAGCGATGATGTATGATTTGATGGGATATTATTATTGGCAGGCGTTTCAAAATCGAAAAAATTGTTATACGAATGCACATAAAGCAATTGACTGTTTGGTGAAAACTCTACACCATAACTCGCATAATTAACAGATGGTAAATTAAGTTGCAACTGATTACTTACAACACCTGTGGCGGCATCAAAATCATATAAATACAGACCATCTCTAACATTGGCACATGCCACTTTTTCGCCATCGGGCGATAGCTTTAAATAGCCTCGCGCATCTGAAACCATAAGATTAAATGTTGACTTAACCGATGTTGTGTTAACGCCAAAATTATTGACTTCGAAAGCGTGATAAGTGTTGAAAATATCGGCATCGCCATTTTCTGATGCTAGGGTAAGTACCCAAATGGACTTGGTAATACAATCTTTTAAAACGGCTGTAATTTTTTCAGAACAACGCTGAAGTAAATTTGTGTTTTTTGAGGTAACTGCACCTAAGCCACCATCTAAAGTCATGTTAACTTCAGAATAGTTTAAACCGTAATCGTTTCCGTCTAGACCATTATCAACCGTGAAAATGTAGTAAATATTCTCATCGTCTGGTTTGGGTACAATTATGGCAGATTGTGTGCTGGACGAGTCGCCATACAACCCCAAACCGTTTGACATGGTGGCATGGTTTTTATTCCAAACTCGGGTGCCATCTGTATAAAACAATAAATTTCCAGAACTGTCCGAAATGGATGCGCAACCTTCGTTTGTAAACAATTGTCCGTCGCTTACCGAGGTAACCGTATTATTAATTTGGTTGAATTTTATGCCACCGCCAAAGCCAAAATACCAATTGGCAGCTTCACTTTGGGCAAAACCGTTTAAACCGATTAAACAGCTTATTAAGAATATGGCAATTTTTTTCATCTTTCAGTAGCGAATGCCACCAAAGGTATCATAAATCTCGCTTTTTTAATAATCTGTACGATAAAAAGATAAATAGAGCAGTCCAACCAATTACTATGGCAAATTCGTACCCGTGGACGGCATAGTCATATATTAATTCTCCTTTGTCTGGAAACTTAGTCATGGCTATACGTTGGAACGGTTGGTTAATAAGCTCCCACATGGATTGAATAGGTAAGACTTCTATAACTTTCCAAGCTGTTTCAGTGGAAGTTTGCCACATTACAAGTAAAAATATTAACCATTCAGAAATAAAAGTTATAAACAAAAAAGCTAAAGCAAATGCGGACCTTTTTACTAACATAGCAAGAAATAAACATAAGCTAAAGAAGCCAACTAATTTTACAAAATAAGCAAGTAAAAATTCGACTTCTCTAAAAATAATTGAGGCTTCAGTATAACTTGAATAGTATAAACCAATACATAATGAAATTAACCCAATAAGTATTGTTGAAACCAACGAAAAGAAAACGATGGTGTAGAATTTAGATAAGATGAATTCCTTTTTACTCAACCCATCAATTAAGTTTTGTTTAATGGTTTTGTTGCTGTACTCGTTACCAATCATACTTACCACAACAATAGCAAAAAAGAACTTGAATTGCGATGCGAAAAAGGTGGTTAAGTGCCATATTATGGGGAAGTTGAAAACACCTAATTCCCCGAGTTCCAATGTAAAAAAACCGAATACATTAATCCTTAACGAGGATAATAATATAACAAAGAAAGGCAGGATAAACGATACGAATATGAGTATTTTACTGGTTCTGTTTAGTAGTAGTTTTTGTAGTTCTAAGCTTAAAAGACGTAACATATAGTTCGTGTGTTTTTGGTTAGGATGGGTTTTAGTTGTTGTCTGTTAATTGTAAAAATTGCTCTTCCAAACTTTCTTTACGCTGTACTAAATGGGTGAGAATAATGCCGTTTTCGAAAAGATATTTGTTAAAATCTTCAGAAAGCATGGGTTCGTTTAAAAAAGCGGTTACCAAGCCATCTTTTTCCTTAATCGATTTGAACGACGGATTGTTTTCCAAAAGTTTCACTAAATCCTCTTGCTTGTTGCATTTCAATTCAAAAAAACCGTGACTGGAAATCATCTCGTCAACACGCCCCGAATATAACTTTACGCCCTTGCGCAATACCACCACGTGCGAACAGACTTTTTCAACTTCATCCAATAAGTGCGATGCCAATAAAATGGTAGTGCCTTTGGCTGCAATTTGCTTTATAATTTCCCGTATTTGATGTATACCCTGTGGATCCAATCCGTTTGTGGGTTCGTCTAAAATCAATATTTCAGGGTCGTTCAAAAGTGCCGAGGCAATGGCTAAACGCTGTTTCATCCCTAAAGAATAGGTTTTAAACTTGCTGTCTTTGCGTTCTCGCAAACCTACAACTTCAAGCTTCTCTTCTATTTTATTGTAATCTACGCCCTTAATTTTGCAAACCAGTTTTAAATTCTGCGTCGCCGTCATATACGGGTAAAAGTTTGGTCGTTCAATTATAGCACCAACTTTTTTTAGCGCATCGTGCGTGGTTGTTTGGCCGTCGAACCATTTAAAATCGCCATGCGTTTTATTAACAACATTTAAAACAATGCCTAAGGTTGTGGATTTTCCGCTTCCGTTTGGTCCTAAAATGCCGTAAACATTACCTTTGTTAATGGTAAACGACAAGTCTTTTACAGCGGTTAAATACCCAAATTTTTTGGTAAGATTATTAATTGTAAGTATTGGTTCCAAATATGCTTGGTTTTTATGCTGAATAAATTTCAACACGGTTAGTTATTTAAGTATGACGATGCTTAACTTGTTTTGTTACACGATTATGAATAAAAGCTTTAACTTTGAATAATTTTACAACTTATGCAAGATTTAAAAATATCTAAAAAAAAGCCATCATTCCCGATATCGGATCAGTTGAACGATTATCTTTCTGAATATAACAGAAATATAGAAATTCCTATCTTTTATGATGATTTGTTGCGCTTTCAAGGTTCGGTAGTGGTTTATGATAAAGATGATAACGACACGTTGTGGATACGGGTTTATTATAACGATTACGAGCGGGAAGAGATAGATTTATCCTTAAAAAAGGTATACACCATTTTACATTCTGATGGTAACGAAAGCACGATTCCGTTTTTAAATGTAGATGCCATTGATTACTGTACCTTTGGAAACTCGAAACCCTTCCGTATAAAAATCAGAAATATTTTAAATGATAATTACACCTATTTTTATGTAAAAACTGCAGATGCATCGCGTGTTTACGGCCTGGAATTGGAGCACATGTTATCGCCTTATAATTTGAATTTTTTGGTGTACAACAATACCCTGATCGAGGAGCACATTGCGGGTGTTCCGGGTGATGAGTTTATAAAAAAGATGTTGCCAAAATGCTCGAAATCTGAAAAATCCCAAATCGCCAAAGAGTTTGTAAAATTTAACGAACGCTGCATGATTAGGCTTTTGGGCGATATGCGCTCTTACAACTACGTAATTGTGCCCACCCACGATTTTGACCATGTGGTGTATAAAATACGCCCCATTGATTTTGACCAACAATGTTACGAAGGCAAGTTTAATATTTACAGACCACAGTTTTTTAAGGAAAATTTTGAAATGGTTGAATTGGTAGCCAATAGTTTCCAAAAATTCTCGATAGACCAATACAAAATAGAAGAACGCTCTACGCTTGTAAAACGGCTAAAAAGTTTTCATGGCAGAATAGATGAGCTTATGGCATGTATGCTAAACGATTCCATATCCAAAGATGCCAATATAGATTTGCTTAAAATGAAAATATTTGAGTACACACAAGATGTGAACTTTAAGCGCTGCGATAATATGGGGCAAATTCTTAAAGCGGCACTTGAGTTTTTAGTAAGAAATTATGAAGATGTGAATCTTAAAAGACTTAAATCTTAGTTCCAGTTTTCATCAAAATCCAAATTATCGTAGTCGTCAATGTCCAACTCGTCTTCAAATTCATTAAAGGCATCATCGTCGTCGGCTTCAAATAATTTTTCTGGCGCGTTTTCAGGTACTTGGCCTTGTACAAACATAAGGTTGGGGTAATCAAAACCTTCCTCTTCCTCAACAATTTCGGCGAGTTCCACATAAAACGTCCACATGCTTAAAAAATCGTAAACGTAAATGAGTTTGGTTTGTGCTTCGTGCACTACGGTATCCAAAGCCGTTTCGTTCATTAAACGTGCAGAATTATCGTCGCTTAAATCGAACAACGAGATTTCTTCACCTTGATCCCATTGGTCGTTACTTAAATAGAACGATGCCATTTCAGAACCATCAAACCCAAAGGATTGCGTGATGATGTTGTGCAAATCTTCAAGCGTATCGGTTTCCCGGATTTCTAAATCGCGAAAAACATCCTCTTCGGTATCATTATCAAGTATTACTCTAAATCTGTAAATCATTCTGAAAAATTATTGCTGCAAAGATAAGTCTTTTTGTATTATTCAAACCGTTGTGCATTTTGAAAAAATTCTTATTCTCGATACAATTTTTCGTGCCTCAAAATCACTCGAATTGACATATTGATATTTTTTCCATTCAAAATGTACTACGGGTTATTCAAAAACAATTCCACGAGTCTAAAGCTTGTGGTTTCCTTTGAATTTGTCATTCCCGTGAAAACGGGAATCTAAATATAGTTTTCTTTATTTACTAAATCGGTGCAAGGTAAACGTCATGGCGCTTAATAAGAAGAATGCTCCCATTTGATGTGCCACACCCAACCATAACGGAACGGCATAAATTATGGTGAAAACACCTAATAAAAATTGAAAACCAACCAAAATCAGCAGCACATTTATACCCTTTTTTTGCAGATTTGTGAGCGTCAATTTTCGTGATTTAAACCATAATATGACAATGCAAATAACAACGATGTAGGCTAAAGTTCGGTGAATGAATTGAATGCCACTTGGGTTTTCAATAAGGTTTTTATAAAAGGGTTCAAGAATATAAACCGTGTGATGCATAAACTCATTTTCATTCATTAAAGGCCAGTGGTTATGCAGTAAACCGGCTTTTAAGCCCGCAACAAAAGCACCATAAATTATTTGGATTATTAGAATTAAATAACTGCCAATGATAAGATTTCTAAACTTGGTGTTTATGGGTTTCTTGTTTGGGTAAATCAAATCCAATGCCACCCAAAGTGTGGCCGCAAAAGTGAGGAACGCGGTGGTTAAATGTGCCGCCAAACGGTAATGGCTTACATCGGGCCTATCAACCAATCCGCTTTTTACCATATACCAGCCTAAAAACCCTTGAAAGCCTCCCAGGAATAATAAAACGAGACACTTTTTAATCGTTTTTTGGGTGAGTTGTTTGGTGGCAAGAAAATATAAAAACGGAATAATAAACACCAAACCAATAAGCCTGCCTATAACACGGTGCAACCATTCCCAGAAATATATACTTTTGAAATCATCAATGGTGAAATGCGAATGCAATTTTTGGTATTCCGGGTATTGTTGGTACAGCTCGAAGGCTTCTTGCCATTCGGTATCGTTTAATGGCGGAATGGTACCAGTTATCAATTTGTAATTTGATATGGATAAACCTGAATCGGTAAGCCGCGTGATACCACCAACTACCACCATTATAAAAATAAGGATACAGCCCGTAATTAGCCAGTAAATAACGTTTTTATTGTCTTTTTTCATTTTTTTATCATTCCTGCGAAAGCAGATATCTTATTAATTAAACCTAAATTACTTTAAGTGGATTCCTGCTTTCACTCTTATTTTTCTCAGTGACCCCTACAGGATTGTCAAGCCTATGTTTTTAGAATCTTCTTAAAGCATAAACTGTTTGCTACATTTTTATATGGTTCGAAATTTGGGATGCTAACATAATTATTCTTTTTATAAAACCCAACGGCTTCCACTTGACGAATACCGGTTTCTAAAACACAGGAGTTAAATCCCAATTCGTGACTCCAAATTTCTAATGCGTTTAAAATTTTTGAAGCTATGCCTTGACCCCGATATTTTGGGTTTGTGTACATGCGCTTGATTTCTACACTGTTTGTATCAAATGTCTTAAATGCGCCGCAGCCCACAGGGGTTTTATCCGAATAGGCCATTACAACATGTTTTAATACATCAATGTTGTTGTATTGGTTATAAAAAGCATGCTCATCGCCATCAACAATAGTAAGGTAATCATCTAGTTGTTTTACTAAACCGATGAAGTCTTTATTTTCAGAATTCGTCCTAACTATGTGTAGCATTTTTACGATGATGCTTTTAAGCCCAAGCGTTTCCCTTCTTTTAACATAAGCTGATATGCCGCTTCGTATTCATTGGGGATGTCGCCTTCTAAAATGGCTTCCTTAATGGATTCTTTTATGATGCCGATTTCGCGCGATGGTTTTAAGTTGAAAGCTTTCATAATTTCTTCACCAGAAATTGGTGGTTGAAAATTACGAACATGGTCGCGCGCTTCAACTTCCGTTATTTTTTCTCGAACCAGTTTAAAGTTATTGTGATATTTCTTGAATTTTCTAGGGTTTTTTGTGGTAATATCCGCTTCGCAAAGTGTCATTAAATCTTCAATATATTCTCCAGCATCAAAAATCAAACGGCGAACGGCCGAATCGGTTACGTCTTGCGCCAAGGCAATGGGGCGGGAGCTCATAAACACCATTTTTTGAACGAATTTCATTTTGTCGTTCAGCGGCATTTTTAATCTTTTGAATAAGCGATATACCATTTTCGAGCCTTCAAACTCGTGCGCGTGAAAGGTCCAACCTACTTTTTTACTGAATTTTTTTGTCGGTGCCTTTCCAATATCGTGCAACAAAGCGGCCCAACGCAACCAAAGGTTATCGGTGTGTTTTGCAATATTGTCAACGACTTCTAAGGTGTGGTAAAAATTATCTTTATGGCGTTGGCCTTCAATTTCGTCTATTCCTTTTAAAGCTGTAAGTTCGGGTAGAATATATTGTAGTAATCCCGTTTTTTCCAACAGTAAAAATCCGATTGACGGTGTTTTGCTTTCCAAGATTTTATGAATCTCGACAACAATACGTTCGTTGGTAATAATTTTAATCCGATCGCAGTTTTTGGTAATGGATGTTAATGAAGCTTCTTCAATTTTAAAATCGAGTTGCGTAGCAAAACGAATGGCACGCATCATACGTAACGGGTCGTCGCTATAAGTAATATCAGGATTTAAAGGTGTTTTTATAATTTGATTTTTTAAATCTTCAATTCCGTTAAACGGATCGAGTAAATCGCCAAATTTATCTTCGCTTAAATCAAGAGCCAAGGCGTTAATTGTAAAATCGCGACGGTTTTGGTCGTCTTGCAAAGTGCCATTTTCCACAATAGGATTTCGGCTATTTTCGTTGTACGATTCTTTGCGGGCACCCACAAATTCTATTTCAATATCATCGTGCCGAAGCATAGCCGTACCGTAGGTTTTAAAGATTTGAACCTTGGGTTTGTTGGGCAAGTTTTTGGCCACTTGTTTGGCGAGTTCTATACCGCTACCAATCGCAACAATATCTATGTCTTTAGCGTCGCCTCGCTTTAAAATATAATCGCGTACAAAACCACCAATAACATAGCTGTCGAGTTGCAGCTCTTTTGCTGATTGGGATATTATTTTAAAAATGGGATGTTGTAATGCTTCTTTGTAGTTCATTTTTTTTGTTGCCACTCCCAAAACTTCGGGAATATTGCAGTTACTTTATTTTCTGTAAACTTTTGAGGGTATTTGTCATTTCGAACACCGTGAGAAATCTCATCATAAATTCAAAACCATGAGATTCCTCGTCGCTTTGCTCTGTCGGAATGACACGCCCTCAAAAAGAATTTCATTCTTTTATTAAATACCATGGATTTTAAATCCATAGAGGTTCATTTAGTAAATTCCAAAAAAATAAATTCCAAATCTGTTTTGATTGGAATTTGGTACTTGAAATTTGGGTTTTTACTCCCGAATCACCTTAACAATTCCGCTGTTACTCAATTTAATGATTGAAGAGGGTTTGTCACAGATTTTTTCGTGATGCAAATTTACAACATAGTCCACACCTTTTAAAATGGCAGGCACTATTTCTTTAAATGATTTAGGGGTAGGTTGCCCGCTAACATTCGCCGAAGTAGAAACTATGGCGCCGTTGAGTTTTCTTGATAATTGATAGCAAAATTCATCGTCGGGAATTCTGATGGCAATTGTACCATCGTCTGCAATTAAATTGGGTGCCAATTGTTGCGCCTCATCATAAATGATAGTGATTGGTTTTTCAGAAATATCGATGATGCTATGTGCGGCTTCGGATATTTTTTTTACATATTTTTTAAGCATTCTATCATCGGCAACCAAACAAATTAAGGCTTTGCTATCTTCGCGCTGTTTTAGTTTGTACACTTTTTTAACCGCTTCTGGGTTAGTGGCATCGCAACCAATGCCCCAAACGGTATCGGTAGGGTAGAGTATAAGTCCGCCATTTTTTAAAACTTCGAGTGCGTTTTTAATTTCGGTATTCATTTAAAAAACAATTATGAAAGGCTTTCTTTTTTTACCAATAAAACTTGATAAGCATCAATTAAAATTTTCCAATTTTTTTCAAGCATATACGCTATTACGGTTTTGCCTTTTCCGCCACCGGGTAATCCGCAATCATCGATAAGTACAATGGAATTTTTATGCAATTTGTCTTCAATGATTTTAAATTCTTTTAAGTGATGTTCCTGACTTTTTATTTGGATGTCTTTGTCGGTTTTTGAGTAGTCGTAACTATCTAAATACAAAAAATCTACGGGTTCATTAAAGGTTTTTAAAAACGCTAAAGAATCGTTTAAATGTACCGTTACCGTATCGTTTAATTTTTGGTTATCTACTTCGGCCTGCGAGCCCTTTACCGAATCTTCACTTATATCAACCGAGTGCATTTTGGCATTATTTTGTTGTGCCCATTTTCCAAAAACTATGGTGGCGCCACCATCGCCTTTGGTGTTATTTAAACCTTCTCTTGAGGTGCCTGTTTCAACAATGGTTTTAACGTTTCTTTCGTCGAGTAGTTTAAGCGTTTTCGCAAAAGTGATTCGGCGTCGCCTAAAATTATATTTAAAAGGCATAAACGGATATAATGATTTGTGCTTTGCTAATTTTATGCCGTAGTGAATCAAAACTGCCAATAAAATAACGGCAATAATTATGTAAACGATCATTATAGGGTTTTTAAATGGTTTGGTAGCAAATTTAGGATTTACTTTTTAAATATAATGCTTTTATAAACTTCAATATACTGTTTAGCTGCATGATCCCAATTAAAACTTTTGGCGTGTTTAATATAGTTTTGAGATAATTCAGTTTTATTTTTGTTGAAAATATTTAAGCCTTCTTTTAAAACTTCGGCCATATAATTGGGCTCATATTCATCCCAATAAAAAGCATGTTCACCGCCAATTTCAGGTAACGACGTGTTGTTTGATAAGAAAACAGGTTTTCCAAATCGCATAGCTTCAATGGGTGGAATACCAAAACCTTCGCGCAACGACGGAAACACGAACGCGTCGCAATTTTGCATGTAATATTGTTTGTCGAGTTCTGATATTTTTCCGGTGATGATGACGCGGTCTTCAAACTTTAATGCCTTAATAGTATCTTGTAATTTACCATTGGCGTAAGCGGTGTTATTGTTGCCCGAAAGGATTAAATTATAATTGGGTAAAAATTCTAACATTTCAACTAATGCATGGAAATTTTTGCGTTCGGTAAATTCGCCAATACTAAATAAATACGGTTTTTTAGAGGTTAGTTTCGGTTGATGGTTTTCGGGTATTTGAATATCGATAATTGGGTTGCCGTTATAAATCACGTATTCGGGCACATCGGGCACTTTAAAATATTGATGGGTGGATTTTTTTGCATATTCCGAAATGTACGTAATCGCGGTACTTCGGTTTAATTTTTTTTGAAATTTTATGTTTCTTTCGTGGTTTAAATCGTTTGAAACTTCATCAATAAAATTAACATCGTGTACCGTTAACAAATACGGAAGGTCATGATAAGGCTCAATCTTAATATTCTGATTTAAACAATGCCATAAATCGTATTTTTTTCTAATTCTAAATGCTTTGTGCCGCCTTAAGGAATAGTATCTTTTGTAGTTAAAATAGCTGCCAAACTCCTTCTTTAAAACCTCGGTATCTTTAGCATGCAGTGTGATTTTAAAGCCTTCAATATTGGCGTTGTAAAGGCCTTTTATTAAATGATAATTAAACTGCCCAAAGCCAAAATGTTGGTTTTTTATGTTGTGTGATTCTAAAAAAATATGCTGCATGCCGTGTTTTTTACAAAGAAAAACAAATATAATATGAAATGCTTTGGATTTTTTAAAAGAAAAACTAATCGTAATATTGTGGCATGGATAAAGTGTTTCATAAAACCTACGAACCCTTTGAAAGCGAGCTCGATAATTTTATCGAAAATTTTGATGTGCTCGGTGAAGATTTTGGTAATCAGGAACGGAATTCGTTGAAATTATTTCAATTAGAAAATGAAACGATTAACGTTAAATCGTTTAAAGTGCCACATTTAATCAATCAAATTGCATATCGTTTTTTTAGAAAAAGTAAGGCGCAACGCTCTTTCGAATACGCCAATAGGCTAAAAGATTTGAATATTGGTACACCGCAACCCATTGCCTATTACGAATTTAAAACCCCGTTTTTGTTCAAAGAGAGTTATTATATAAGCGAGCAGATTGATTGCGATTACACGTACCGGGAACTGACCACCGATTTTAACATCCCGAATTACGATGATATTCTCAGGGCTTTTACCCGATTTACATTCGATTTGCATGAAAAAGGAGTGCATTTTTTAGACCATTCCCCAGGAAATACCTTAATTAAAAAAACCGAAAAAGGTTACGATTTTTATTTGGTGGATTTAAACCGGATGGAGTTTAAGAATTTGGATTTTGAAACGCGGATTAAAAACTTCTCTAAATTAACCATTCATAAAGCTATGGTTGAGGTGATGAGTGATGAATACGCTAAATGTTCAGGTGAAAATTACGAGACGATTTTTAATTTAATGTGGCAGGAAACCGAAGCTTTTCAAGAAAAATACCACCGAAAAAGACGCCTAAAAAAGAAACTTAAATTTTGGAAGAATCATTAAGTTTTTTAAGTTCTTTATAGCGATAATAAACCCCATACGCGCTTAAATAACATATTTGGAAACCTGCTTTCCCATCTAAAAAACCGAGTCTAAAAACATAGTTTACAACAAACTTGTAAAATGGCCTGAATATAAAATGGAAAGCGTTTGGTTTTTTGCCTTTTTTATAAAGTTCCAAAGCTTTAAGGCTGGCGTAATGCTCCATTTTCGCTTTATAATGGGCTGCACTATCAAAGCAATAATGTAACATATTGTGTTTTAAAATACCACTTTTACCATCAATTTCTGGCATTTCGTGTACTATCTTATCTTCAATATATTTAACCTTGTTTTTTTTGAATAAGCGGTAAGTAGTATCGGTTTGAAATCCGCTAAAACGTATTCTTTTTTTCTTAAAATAATACAAGCGTTTTACCATAAATGCCGCGACATCGGTTGGGTTGTTTACTGTGGTAATTATTTCGGTTTTTAATTTGTCGGTTAACCGCTCATCGGCATCAATAAACAAAACCCAATCGTGAGAAGCTTGTTTTAAGGCGAAATTACGTTGGTCTGCAAAGTTTTTAAATTTGCGTTTTATAGTGGTAACGTTTTTAAATTCGGCTAATTTTTCAAGTGTTCCGTCAGTGCTAATAGAGTCGACAACTACAATTTCATCAGCAAAACTAATATTTTTTATAACGGCTTCAATATGGTTGATTTCGTTATAAGTGATAAGTAAAGCCGATATTTTTGTAGAATTCTTCAATTTAAAAAGGTTAGTTTAACTCAGTTCTTTTTTAGCTTTTTGCAGTGCCGAAGCTATTATTTGATGCATGTCGTAATATTTGTATTCTGCTAATCTGCCACCAAAAATAATGTTGTTTTCTTGTACCGACAAGGCTTTGTATTGCTGATATTTATTTTGGTTCTCGTCGTTGTTAATAGGGTAGTAGGCTTCTTTTTCTTTGGTCCATTGCTCGGGGAATTCCTTGGTTATTACGGTGTGTTTTTGCTTGCCAAACTCAAAATGTTTATGCTCGATAATTCGGGTGTACGGAATATTGCCATCGTTATAATTTACTACGGCATTGCCTTGATGGTTTTCTTTTTCCAAGCGGGTGTTTTCAAAGCGTAACGAACGGTATTCTAAATTCCCAAATTTATAATTATAGAATTCATCAATTTTTCCGGTGTACACAATTTTTGAAGCCAATTTGCTTAGTTCTTCTTTGTTTTCAAAAAAATCGATATTGGTTTTGGTTTCGATACCTTTCAATAAACCATCAATAATTTTATTGTATCCGCCAATAGGAATACCCTGGTATTTATCGTTAAAATAGTTATTGTTAAATGTATAGCGCACGGGTAAGCGCTTAATAATAAAAGCAGGAAGCTCGGTGGCTTTTTTGCCCCATTGCTTTTCGGTGTATTCTTTTATTAAAGTTTCGTAAACGTCCTTACCAATTAAAGATAGCGCTTGTTCTTCAAGGTTTTTAGGATTTTCGAAACCGTGTTCTTTTATCTGATTTTTTATGATTTTTTTAGCTTCATCGGGTGTTTTTGTGCCCCATAATTGGTAAAACGTATTCATATTAAAAGGCAAATTGTACAGTTTTCCTTTTGAAATTGAAACGGGAGAATTTACATAATTATTAAACTCAGCAAATTGGTTTACATAGTCCCAAATCACTTTATCATTGGTATGGAAAATATGCGCGCCGTATTTATGTACGTTAATACCATCTACATTTTCGCAGTACACATTGCCTCCCACATGGTTTCTTTTATCGATAACCAAGCATTTTTTTCCTGCTTTAGTGGCTTCGTGAGCAAATACGCAGCCAAATAATCCGGATCCAACAATTAAATAATCATACTTTTGCATACTTTTATATTTTTAACAAAACTAGAATATTAATTTCCTTAACAAAACTTTTCAGCCTTTATGTATTACATTTCCAGAAATTATAAGTCGTTATTTAATGCCGCGGGAAAAGCAAAAACCGATTGCGAAATATCATTACAAAACGTAGGGTTTAAAAATTTGGGGTTTAAGCAATCGTCCATCCCAAGTTCGGCTATCGGTACGATTAAGAATTTTTTTGGAATTACTATAGCCTTATTACGATTGCCTTTTAAGTCAATAATTTGCACCCAATATCCTAATAATAAATTTAGAAAATTAATCTTGTTTTTTGTGAAACTGAAGCGTTGTAAAATGATAACTATTGTACACGACGTGCGGTGTTTAAAGGGACGTGTAAAAGATGTTGAAAAGGAACTGTCTAAAATTGTATGCTCCAATGTTATCATTGTGCACAACGAATCGATGAAGCAGTGGTTTTTAGAACAAGGCACAACAATACCAATAATTGTTTTGGGTATTTTTGATTATGTTTCTGAGGAAAAGCCAACTCAAAATAAAGCTATAATTAAAAAAGACAAATACG